>DATABL010000138.1:0-11060 GCA_036259595.1 Actinophytocola sp. | reverse complement strand
GGTCAGCCCGTCCACCATCGCGGCCTCCTCCAGCTCCTTGGGCATCTGCCGGAAGAAGGTGGCGAGCGTCCACACCGCCAGCGGCAGCGCGAACGAGAGGCTGGGCAGGACCATCGCCTGGTAGGTGTTGATCCAGCCGATCTCGGTGAACAGCTTCAGCAGCGGCACGATCAGCGAGATGCCGGGGAACATCGAGGTGGCGATGATGATGCCCGCCGCGGCGTTCTTGAACCGGAAGTTCAGCCGCGCCAACGTGTACGCGGCGAACGTGCCGACGATCAGGGTGAGCACCGTGGTGGTGCCGGCCACGACGACGCTGTTCAGCAGCGACCGTCCGAACCCGACGTCCGGTCCGAACACGGCCTCGAAGTTCTCCAGCGACCACGGGCTGGGCAGCCACGTGTTCTCGCCCTGCTCGTTGGGCTTGCGGAACGCCGAGACGACCATCCAGTAGAACGGCGCCAGGCAGTAGACGACGATGATCACGATGCCCAGCTGCAGCAGCCACCGCCGCCCGCGCGGGGTATCCGTCTTCCTCATGCCGGCACCGCCTCCTTCCGGCGCTTCGTCTCCCTGTTCCGCACCCTGGCCTCACCGATCAGGTCGGCGCCGAGGAGCTTGACGAACGTGTACGCGATGATCGCGACGTACACGAACAACACCGTCGCGTAGGCGGCGGCCGGGCCGTATCTGACCTGGTTCGCCTCGTCGAAGGCCAGCATGGACAGGGTCTCCACCGACTCCTTGCGCGATCCGATGAGGACGTACGGCAGGTCGAAGATCCGCAGCACGTCCATCACCCGGAACAGCACGGCCACCAGCAGCGCCGGCCGGACCAGCGGCAGGGTGATCCGCCAGAACTGGCGCCAGCCGTTCGCCCCGTCCACTTTGGCCGCCTCGTAGACGTCGTTGGGGATGACCTGCAGGCCGGCGAGCACCAGCAGTCCGACGAACGGCGCGGTCTTCCAGGTGTCGGCGATCAGCACCGCCAGCTTGGCCTGGAAGCCCTCGGTGGTCCACAGGATCTGGGTGTTGAGGATCTCGTTCGCGATCCCGTCGGCCTGGAAGATCCACTGCCACAGGATGGCGGACATCGCGGTCGGCACCGCCCACGGCACCAGGATGCTGGCCCGGACGAAGCCGCGGCCGCGCAGCGCGTGGTGCATCACCAGCGCCATCGCGACGCCGATCACGGTGGCGAAGCTGACGCCGACCACGGTGAAGAACGTGGTGTTGAAAAAGGCGTTCCAGAACCGGTCGGCGGCGTCGCCGGTGAACATCTCCGTGTAGTTGTCGATGCCGACGAACCGGTCGCCCTCGACGACGAAACCACTCTCGTCGAGGCCTTCCTCTCGTCGGTACAGCGACTCGCGCAGCGCGGAGACCAGCGGGTAGAGGATGATCAGGGCCAGCACGATGAACGTGGGCGACAGCAGCGCGAAGGCGAGTCGGCCGTGACGCTGCGGGCTGTTGGTGGCATTGCCGCCGACGGTCGGCGGAAGCGTAGGCGTGGTCACGAGAACTCCGTTGTCCCAGGGGCGGACCGGGCCGGACGCACGCGCCCGGCCCGGTCGTGCTCGCCCCTTACTCCGCCGTCAGCTCTTCGAGCTCGGTCTGCAGCGTCGCGAGCGCGTCGTCGGTGGTCGTCTCACCGGTCATGGCGCCGTACGCGGCCTCCTGGATGGCGGCCGTCACGTCGCCGTAGCGCACGACCCGGGGCCGCGGTGCGGCGTTCTCGATCGACGCGAGCAGCGTCGGCAGGTACGGGAACTGGTCGACCAGCTCCTGCTCCTCGTACAGGGCCTGCCGGGTCGGCGCCTGCGAGGTGGCGAGCAGGTTGGAGCGCTGGGCCTCCTCGGAGGCGAAGAACTTGATGAAGTCCAGCGCGGTGGCCTTGTTGGGCGCGAATGCGGAGATCGCGAAGTTGTGCCCGCCGAGGCTGGACACGCCGGGACCGTCCTTGCCCGGCAGCGGGGCGACGCCGAACTTGCCGGCGATCTTGGACGAGCCGTCGGTGGCGCCCGCCAGCGCGTACACGTACGGCCAGTTGCGGAGGAAGAGCAGGTTGCCGTCCTGGAACGCGCGGCGGCTCTCCTCCTCCTTGTAGGTGATGGCGGCGTCGGGGATCTGGCCGTTCTTGAACCCGTCGACCAGGAAGTTCAGGCCGTCCTTGGCCTCCTGGCTGTCGACCGTCGGCTTGCCGCTCTCGTCGACGACCTGGCCCCCGGCGGAGTGCACGGCCTCGGAGAAGTTCACCGTGAGGCCCTCGTACTTGTCGAACTGGCCGGCGTAGCAGCCGATGTTCTTGGCCTCGGGAAGCTTCTTGACCGCCTCGCACGCGGCGAACATGTCGTCCCAGGTCTCCGGCACCTCGACGCCGGCCTTGTCCAGCAGGTCCTTGCGGTAGTACAGCAGGCCGCCGTCGGAGTACACCGGCATGGCGTACATCCGGTCGCGGTACATGCCGGTCTCCACCGCGGGCTCGAGGAACTGGTCGAGCTCGAACTCCTCCTTGGGCAGCTCGACGATCCACCGGTTCGCGGCGAACTCGGCGGTCCAGATCACGTCGAGGTTGAGGACGGTGTACGCGTCGGACTCCACCTGGGCGTTCTGGATCATCTGGTTGCGCTGGTCGTCCGCGGACTCCGGGAGCTCGGTGATCGTCACCTTCTCGTCGGGGTGGTCGGCGTTCCACTGGTCGACGAGCTTCTGCATGTTGCCCGACGTGTCCTTGCCCGTCGCGAACGTGATGGGACCGCGACCCTCCAGAGCCGGCGCCGCACCACCACCGCCGCCGCCATCGCCACCGCTGTCACCGCCGTCGTCGCCACACCCGGCCAGCGCGACCGCCGCGACGGCAAGGAGGGCAGCAGTGCGCACCCTTGATCCAGCACTCATTTCCGTTACTCCTGTCAATCCGTGACTGACCGCACCGCACCTGACACATTTCCGACCCACGCATGGAACTAGCGCTCAGTCATGGGTTTGTTGCAAAAACGCGCGCGAAGTTATCGCGGCGCGAGCCGCCTCCGGGCGAACGCCGACCATACGGCGGGTCCACCGTTGAGTCATCCTCGACTCCTCCACGCCGGTCTACTTCGGACCGGACAGATCGCTGCGGCTGCACAAAACCGGTGGCTCGAGGCCGGCTTGATCGGTTAATGGCGGATTAGCCTGGACCAGCTCCAGCTTTGAAGTCAAGACCCATCCGCGCACATGCGCCAGAAGGGCGGCCGGGTGGCCACCGATCAGCCCACGGGCGCCGCCGAACGGCTCACCGGCGCCGGTTCCGGCCCGGCCGTGGAAGCGTTCTCACCACGAGAAATCGGCATGAGTTGCTGTTCGGCAACGATGGTGCATCGAAAGCCCGGGGTGGCAGGAAGCTGTCTCTCACGGCACGTCGAACCGGGCGACGGCGCGCTCGTTCAGGCTGCCGAGGTACACCGTCCCGGCTACCTCCCGCACCCCGGTGACCATGTGGTAGTCGGGGCGGGTTCCGTGGAAGTCGTGCACCGTGCGGCCGGTGGCGCTGTCGACCGCCCGTACCCACACCACCCGCTTCTCCCGGACCTGCAGCGGCTCCGGCAGGGCCCACGCGGCCTTGCGCAGGGCCGGGTGCAGCCGGCTCAGTACGTCGAGGACGGGCAGCCGGTGGCTGGCCAGGGCGATCCAGACGAGCCCGTCGGAGCCGGTGGCGATGTTGTCGGGGAAGCCGGGCAGCCCGTCCACCAGGGTCTCGGACCGCCCCTGCCGCTCGCCGGTCAGCGGTACCCGGTCCAGTCGGTAGGCCCCGGTCTGCGCGACGACCACAGCGGACTCGTCGGGGGTGAGCGCGACGCCGTTGGCGAAGTGCAGGCCGTCGAGCACGGTGTCGACGGTGCCGTCCGGGTCGCGGCGCAGCAGCCGCCCGGTGCCGCGGTGCTCGAGCAGGTCGGCCTTCCAGTGCGCGAGGTCGAACCGGCTGGTGGAGTCGGTGAAGTAGACGGTGCCGTCGGCGGTCACGGCGGCGTTGTTGCACACCCGCAGGCCAGGGCCGCGCTCGACGAGCACGTCGAGGCCGCCGCCGGCCCGGTCGACCAGCAGGAGCCCGCGCTCGGCGTCGCAGACCAGCAGCCGTCCGTCGGGGTGGAACTCGATGCCCAGCGGCCGCCCGCCGGTGTCGGCGACCGTGTCGAGCCGCCGCCCGTCGGGGGTGAGCCGCAGGATCCGGCCGTCCTCGACGCCGGTGAACACGTGCCCCCGGTCGACCACGACGTCCTCGGGCCCGCGCCCGTTGACCGGCACGACGGTGAGCTCGGGCAGGCTCCCGCGGACCGGTCGCGCCGCCCGGTCGACCGCCGGCGGCCGCCACACGACCGGGTCGATGCTGGGACGTCCCATGCTCCCTGCCTACACCGGTGCCCAGCGCCCGGCAAGCTATCGGTACGTGAGCAGTTCCCGGGCGTCGCCCTCGAAGTGGGCGTGCTCGTTGTAGGACAGCAGGCTCACCCCGGACCGGCCGCTGACCAGCTTGGTGATGCTCGCGTTGGCCATCGTCCGGTTCAGGGCCAGGAAGCCCTCGGGCGGCAGGTGCAGCAGCCGCGCGCAGATCGCGCTGATCAGGCCGGCCGAGGTGAACACCAGCGCCGTCCCGCCCCGGGGCAGGGCGGCGAACACGTCGGTGACCGCGGCGAACGCGCCGCCGCTGAACTCCGTCCAGGTGCCGCTGGTGCCCACCCGCTCGTCGCCGGCGAGCCAGCGGGACAGCGCCTCGTCCAGCTGTGCCTGGAACCGGCGGGCCGAGTCGGCCGGGCCGCCCTGGCCGGTCGGCACCAGCCCCAGGTGGTCGTACTCGTTCCACCGGGGGTCCTGGCCGACCGCGAGGTCGATCCCGGCCGCGGGCAGGCAGCCGGCGGCGGTCGCGAGCTGGCGGCGCAGCGTCCCCGACCACACCGCGTGCACCCGGACCGCGCGGCGGCGCAGCTCGTCGCCGAGAGCCTTGGCCTGCAGCTCGCCGAGCTCGGACAGCACGTCGTAGTCGGCCGAGCCGAAGCTGGCCTGGCCGTGGCGGAGCAGGTAGATCGCGGCCATCAGATCGCGGCGCGGCAGCGGTCGGCGAGGTAGGCGACGAACCGGCCGAAGTGCGCGAACGCCGGGTTGTGGGTCTGGCCGGCGCGGTACCGGTAGTAGATCTGCTGCATGATCACCAGCAGCCGGAACCGGCCGAACACCTCGTAGAACGTCCAGTTCGACGCCGAGAGCCCCATCCGGGCGCAGTAGTGGTCGACGAGCTCGGCCCGCGTCGGCATGCCGGGCAGGTGGGTCGGCTGGCGGCGCAGGAGCTGCGCGACCTCGTCGTCGTCGGCCTGGATCCAGTACGCCACGCTGCCCGCGAGGTCCATCAGCGGGTCGCCGAGGGTGGCCATCTCCCAGTCGAGCACGCCGACGACGTCCAGTGTGGACGGATTGTCGAGCACCACGTTGTCGAACCGGAAGTCGTTGTGGATGACGCAGATCCGCACGTCGTCCGGGCGGTTCGCGGCCAGCCAGGCCATGATGTCCGCGCAGTCGGGCGCGTCGTCGGTCCTGGCCTTCGTGTAGCGCTCGTTCCAGCCGAGGACCTGGCGCTCCACGTAGCCGGCGCCCTTGCCCAGGTCGGCCAGGCCGATCGGTTCGGGGTCGAGCTGGTGCAGCTCGATCAGCCGGTCGAACACGCGGAACGCCAGCGACCGCGCGTCCTCGGGAGACAGCGCCATCCCGGCGGGCAGGTCGCCGCGCAGGATGATGCCCTCGACGCGTTCCATCACGTAGAAGTCCGCGCCGAGCACGGCCGGGTCGTCGCACAGCGCGAGCACGGTCGGCACGTACGGGTACACCGGCCGCAGCTGCCGCTGCACCCGGTACTCCCGGCGCATGTCGTGGGCCGACTTCGCCTTCTGTCCGACCGGCGGGCGGCGCAGGATCAGCTCCCGGTCGGCGAACCGCAGCAGGTAGGTGAGGTTCGACGCGCCGCCGGGGTACTGGCGCACCTCCAGCAGCTCGCCCAGACCGTCCACCCGGGACGCGAGCCAGGCCGTCACGGCGGCGGTGTCGAACGCGTCCTCCTCGCGCAGCGCGCCCGGCTCGTCCCGCAGCGCCGTCATGGCTCCTCCCGTTCCACAGTGGACCGCAGCCGGTCCCAGTATCGCCGCACCTCGCGGTCGACGACCTTGGGCAGCCAGCGCTTGAGCCGTACCGACCGCCGGCCGTCCGGGTGGGTGAGCACCAGGAACCGCTTGTCCCGCACCGCGTCGACGACCTGGCGCGCCACATCGGTGGCGCTGACCGGCGAGGACGCCATCAGCTTGTGCATCACCTTCGCCACCGCCGGGTCCGGGGTGCGGGTGCGCTCCCCCAGGTTCGTGCGGAAGTACGCCGGACACACGACCGTGGTGTGCACGCCGTACGGTTCGAGCTCCAGGCGCAGCGTCTCCGACAGCGCGATCACGCCGGCCTTGGTGACGTTGTAGGAGGCCATCGCGGGCAGGTTCATCAGGCCGGCGAGCGAGGCCACGTTCACGATGTGCCCGGCACCCTGCTCCTTGAACAGCGGCACGAACGCCCGGCAGCCGCGCACCACGCCCTTGAGGTTGACCTCCCAGATCCAGTCCCAGTCCTCGATGGCGATCCGCTCGAACCGCCCGCCCGCACCCACGCCGGCGTTGTTCACCAGCACGTCCAGACCGTCCCAAGTGGATCGGCACCAGTCCGCAGCGGACTCCCAGTCTGCACCGGCGGTCACGTCGAGCGCGCGGGCCGGCTGCCCGAGCTCGGCGGCGACCGCTTCGGCCGCCGACAGGTCCACATCGGACACCAGCACCCGCGCCCCGGTTCCGGCCCAGCGGGTGGCCAGCTCCCGGCCGAGCCCCGAGCCGGCGCCGGTGACCAGGACCCTCACGAACGCTCCGCGAGGTGGTCGGCCAGCTCGAACCGGGCCACCAGGTTCAGGTGCACCTCGTCCGGCCCGTCGGCCAGCCGCAGCGACCGGGCGCCGGTGTAGGCGGCGGCCAGCGGGAAGTCGTCGGACAGCCCCGCGGCGCCGTGCAGCTGGATGGCCATGTCGATCACTTCCAGCGCCATGTTCGGCACCGCGACCTTGATCTGCGACACCTCGCTGCGCGCGCCGGCGAGGCCCTTGGTGTCCAGCAGCCACGCCGTGTGCAGCACCAGCAGTCGGGCCTGGTTGATCGCGACGCGCGCCCGCGCGATCCGCTCCCGGTTGCCGCCGAGATTGGCCAGCGGCTTGCCGAACGCGACCCGGGCGGCGGCCCGCGCACAGGCCAGTTCCAGCGCCTTCTCGGCCAGCCCGATCAGGCGCATGCAGTGGTGGATGCGGCCCGGACCGAGCCGGCCCTGGGCGATCTCGAAACCGCGACCCGGTCCGGCGATCACCGCGGAGAGCGGGAGCCGCACGTCGGTGAAGCTGACCTCGCCGTGCCCGAACGGCTCGTCCCGGTGGCCGAACACCGACAGCATCCGCTCGACCTTGACGCCGGGGGCGTCGATCGGCACCAGCACCATCGAGTGCCGCTGGTACTTGTGCGCGTCCGGGTCGGTGAGGCCCATGAAGATGACGAACGCGCACTCGGGGTGACCGACGCCGGTGCTCCACCACTTCCGTCCGTTGAGGACGATCTCGTCGCCGTCGACCACGGCGGTGGCGGCCATGTTGGTGGCGTCGGAGGAGGCGACCTCCGGCTCGGTCATACAGAACGCGGAGCGGATCTCGCCGCGCAGCAACGGTTCCAGCCAGCGGCCGCGCTGCTCGTCACTGCCGTACTTGACGAGCACCTCGGCGTTGCCGGTGTCCGGGGCGTTGCAGTTGAACACCACGGGGGCGAGCGCGGAGCGGCCCATCGCCTCGGCGAGCGGCGCGTACTCCACGTTGGACAGTCCGGCGCCGCCGTGCTCGGTGTCGGGCAGGAACAGGTTCCACAGGCCCTGGTCGCGGGCCCTGGCCTTGAGCTGGTCCACGATCGGCAGGACGACCCACGGGTCCTGGCTCTCCCGGAGGGTGCGGTGGTAGTCGGCCTCGACGGGCTCGATCTCCGCACGGACGAAGTCGCCGACACGCCGCAGGTAGTCGGCCGCCGTGGCCGAGTGCGAGAAGTCCACCTCCACCACCCTAGGCCAAATCCGGGCAGGTGGAAGCCTTCCCGGCGCCAGGTCACTCTTGGGCTGGGCGCACAAACGCCGCCCCCGGGAGGCCCGGAGGCGGCGTTCGTTCCCCGATCTACCTCATGCGCCCACGTAGAGCAGCAGGTTCGGCGTGTCGCCGGTGGGATTGGTGATCTTGTCTGGCGTCGCGGCCGAGGTGAGGCCCGCGGCCACGTCCGCCGGGGTGGCGTCCGGGTTGGCCGACAGGAACAGCGCCGCGGCGCCGGCCACGTGCGGGGAGGCCATCGAGGTGCCGGAGATCGTGTTGGTGGCACCGTCGTTCCAGGACGAGGTGATGTCCACGCCCGGGGCGTAGATGTCGACCAGCGACCCGTAGTTGGAGAAGTAGGCCTGGCTGTCGGCGTCGTCGGAGGCGGCGACCGTGATGGCGTCCGCGACGCGCGCCGGCGAGAAGCCCGACGCGTCGGCGGAGGAGTTGCCGGCCGCGACGGCGAAGGTCACGCCGGAGTCGATCGCGCCCTGGGTGGCGGCGTCGAGCACGTCGTCGGCCGGGCCGCCGAGGCTCATGTTGGCCACCGACGGGCCGCTGGCGTTCTGTGCCACCCAGTCGATGCCGGCCGCGACCTGCGCGGTGGTGCCGGAGCCCGAGTCGTCGAGCACCCGCACGCCGACGATCGACACGCCCTTGGCCACGCCGTACTCCGCGCCGCCGACGGTGCCCGCGACGTGGGTGCCGTGGCCGTGGCCGTCGGTCACGTCGGTGTCACCGTCGATGGCGTCGTAGCCGCCGGTGGCCCGGCCCTCGAAGGTCGGGTGGTCGATCATCACGCCGGTGTCGACCACGTAGGCGGTGACGCCGTCGCCCTTGTTGGCGTAGGTGTAGGAGCTGTCCAGCGGGAGGTCGCGCTGGTCGATCCGGTCCAGGCCCCACGACGGCGGGTCGGCCTGGGTGTCGGACACGGTGAACTTCTGGTTCTGCTGCACGTAGGCGACCGAGTCGTCCGCGGCGAGCCGCTTGGCCTCGGCCTCGCTCGCGGTGACCGAGAAGCCCTGGAGCGCGGTGGTGTAGGTGTGCCCGACCTGGGCGCCGTACTCGGCGGCGAGCGAGTCGGCCCGCGCGGACACGGCCGCGCCGCGCACGCTGTCCTTGAGCACGACGACGTAGCTGTCGGCCACGGCGGCGTCGCTGTTCGCGAGCCGGATCGAGCCCTCCTGCGCCTGTGCGGGCACCGCGACGACGGCGGTCACTGCCGCCGTGGCTGCCGCGAAGCCCACGCCGGCGATCAGCCGGCCCCGACGATTGCGCGTCATGAGTTGTTGCCCTTCCTGTCCCCGACATTGCGGCGGTCGACAAGCCCAATTGGTGCCCCTGGGAATTCGTCGCCACCTGAGGTCATGCAACCCCCGTGTTCAAACTTCGGGCAATGCTTGCCACTTGCCACAACTAGGCCGAACGGAGTAATCTCCCTAGCGCGAGCGGCGCAACACCGTGTCGACTTTCGGAAAATTGTCTTCCGCAAGGCTACCGGCGGGTATGCCGACATACGATCATGTCTTCGTGCCCTCTGAGCTGGGCTGATGACCTACGGAAATGAGGCCGCCACGCCAGTTTTGCAAGGTGCACGCTCAATGTTGCGTTTGCCCGAACTCCGGCTCGGGGGAAATGAAATTCGAGCTCCCACATTTCGAGAAGAACGCCTTTCCGGCGTCGATACCCGACTATGGGGCCTTGCTCGGGAGATATTCGTGTGATAGTGGCGTTTCAGCCCAGCTCGGCCAGCCGGCCCTTGAGCAGCTTGCCGGTGGCGTTGCGCGGCAGCTCATCCACGAAGACCACGTCGCGCGGCACCTTGTACCGGGCCAGGTTCGCCTTCACGTACTCGCGGACCGCCTCGGCGTCGAGGTCGGCGCCCGGGTGGAGCACCAGGTAGGCCTTGAGCCGCTGGCCGAACTCGTCGTCCGGCACGCCGGTCACCGCGGCCTCGGCCACGGCGGCGTGCTCGAGCAGAAGGTTCTCGATCTCGCCCGGGAACACGTTCTCGCCGCCGGAGACGATCATGTCGTCGTTCCGGCCGTCGATGAACAGCCGCCCGTGGCGGTCGAAGTGGCCGACGTCACCGCTGGCGAGCAGGCCGTCGACGACCTCGGAGTGCCGCCCGTCGGTGTAGCCCTCGAACGACAGCACGCTGCCGACGAACACCCGGCCCACGACCTCCGGCTCGGTGACGCGGCGACCGCCGTCGTCGTAGAGCGCCACCCGACAGCCCACCGGCGGGCGGCCGACCGTGCCCGGCGCCGCCCGCCAGTCCGCCGGCGTCGCCACCGTCGCCACCGCGACCTCGGTCGACCCGTACAGGTTGTGCACCACCTCGCCGAAGGCCGCGGTGGCCCGGTTGCCCAGCTCGGGCGGCAGCGCGGAGCCGGCGCAGAACACGATCCGCAGGCTGGAGGTGTCGTACCGGCCGAGTACGTCCTCGCCGAGGTCGAGGATCCGCCGGAGCATGGTCGGGACCACCACCAGCGCGGTCGCCCGGTTGTCCTGGATCGCGCGCAGGGTCTCCTCCGGGTCGAACTTCCGGCGCACCACGACGGCGGAGCCGAGCCCGAACGAGACCAGGAACTGGGACAGCCCGGTGCCGTGGAACAGCGGCGCGGCGAGCACCGTGGCCTCCCCGACCCGGAGCGGGATCCGGTCCAGGAACTGGGCGACCGCCAGCGGGGACTTGACCCGGCGCGGGGCGCCCTTGGGGGTGCCGGTCGTGCCGCTGGTCAGCAGGACGAGCCCGCCGGGCCGGGGCGGGTTGCGCAGCGGGCCGTCGTCGGTGCCGGTGATGAGTTCGTCGAGGGTGGTCCGGTCGGGCGTGTCGTCCACCCAGGCGAGGAACTTCGGCGGCTCGCCGTCGACGGCGTCGACCAGGTCGGTG
>DATABL010000137.1:0-13511 GCA_036259595.1 Actinophytocola sp. | reverse complement strand
GCCAGGGGTGGCGTTCGGATCGGCGGCGGGCGCGGCGCTGTGGGCCGTGTCGGGTTCGGACGCGCCCCGGCCGGGCGGCGGTCGGGGGTGTCGGTGGTGGCCGGGATCGTGCTGGCCCGCACCCGCGCCGAGACGAAGGTGGCGGCCACGGTCTGAGCGAACCCGCCCGGCTTCCTGGCCGACGGCGACCGGCTCGTACCCGAGGGTTTCCCCGCCCGGCTACCTAGCCGACGGCGACCGGCTGGCACCCGAGGGTTCCCCGCGATGGCGGTCGTGTCCGATCGCGACCGCCTGTTCGCGGGGTTGCCACGTGCCTAGGTCGTCTGGGGTTCGAGGACGAAGACGGGAATGTCGCGGTCGGTCTTCTTCTGGTAGTCGGCGTAGTCCGGGTAGGCCGCGACCGCGCGCTCCCACCAGACGGCCTTCTCCTCGCCGGTGACCTCGCGGGCGACCATGTCCTGCTTGGTCGGCCCGTCCTGCACCTCCACGTGCGGGTTGGCGACGAGGTTGTGGTACCAGACCGGGTTCTTCGGCGCGCCGCCGAGCGACGCGACCGCCGCGTACCTGCCCTCGTGCTCCACCCGCATGACCGGGGTCTTGCGGACCTTCCCGCTCCTGGCGCCCTTCATGGTCAGGACGACGACGGGCATACCGCGCATGGTCGTGCCCTTGGTGCCGCCCGAACTCTCGATTTCCTCGACCTGCTTGCGTGCCCAGTCGACTGCGCTGGGCTCGTACTCTCCGTGCAACGGCATGTTCCCAGTGAACACCAACTCGCGGCGTCCGGCATTCCGTCGCGTCATCGTCGCGTCATCCGACGCGGTCGCGGATCCACTCGCCGGCCGGCTTGAGCCTGGTGAACGGGCCGCCGGGGCAGGTGCCGGTCTCGAACACCGCGCCGGAGCGGTGGTCGTCGGAGAAGTTCCAGTTGGTCCAGCTGATCTGCTTGCTGGCCATGAGGTCGAGGTAGCGCTGCGCCATCGCGAAGTCGTTCGGGCCGTCGCCGGTGTACTCCTGGGTGCCGAACTCGGTGACGAACATCGGGAGACGGTCGGCCGCCCGGGACAGCGTGTTCAGGTACTCGTCGCGGTGCGAGGCGGCGTAGAAGTGGAACGTGTACATGATGTTCGAGGCGTTCACCGGGTCGGCGAGCACCTCGGACTCGTCCGCGCCGTCGGAGACGCCCAGCGACGACCACGCCCGGGTGCCGACGAGGATCGGCGTCTCCGGGTCGACGGCGCGGATGACGGGGATCAGCTCCTCGGCGTAGCTCCTGATCCGCGACCACGGCACGCCGTTGGGCTCGTTGGCGATCTCGTAGAGCAGGTTGGTGTTGGCGTTGTGCCGCCGGGCGATCTCGGTGAAGAACGTCTTCGCGCGTTCGAGGTTGTGGTAGGGGTCGCCGGGGCTGAGCATGTGCCAGTCGACGATGGCGTACATGCCGCGGGCGGTGACCTCGTCGATCAGACCGCTGACGCGGTCGGTGAAGCCGGCGGGGTCGGTCTCGTAG
This sequence comes from Actinophytocola sp., assembly GCA_036259595.1. GTDB lineage: Bacteria > Actinomycetota > Actinomycetes > Mycobacteriales > Pseudonocardiaceae > Actinophytocola. The sequence goes on along the minus strand of DATABL010000137.1, from coordinate 12,001 downwards.
CCGCCTTCCTGGACGTACATGGAGATGCGCAGGACGTCCGCGCCCCAGCCGGCGAGGGTGTCCAGCGAGGAGTCGTTGAGGCAGTGGGAGTACCACTGCAGGCCGTGGGTGCTCATCCCGCGCAGCTGGACGGGAGCGCGCTGGTCGTTGCACAGCTTCGTGCCGCAGACGTGCAGCTGACCGTTCGCCGAGGCCGGCGTGGGCGGTGCGGCACTGGCGGTGGTGGTGACCAGGAACGGCGCGAGCAGGCCGAGGATCGCGAGCACGAGCGTTGCGCGACGGAACATCTGACGATCGCCTCCCCGATGAGGACCGTGTGCTCCTAACAGTTAGGCAGCCTTCCTATTTGATTGTCAAGGGTCTAGACCAGTTAGACCGCTGCGCACGACGCCGAGAGTCGTGTCCAGCGCCCCGAGCAACACGGCGTCCTCCGCGACACCGGTGGCCGCGACGCGGGTCTCCAACACGGAAAGGTCGCGCAACGCGGCCTCCACGGCCTCGGCGAGCACTGATCCGCCCGCCTGCCCAACCTCGCCGGCCAGCACCACCAGCGGCGGATCCAGCACCGCGACCACCGCCGCGACCCCGACCGCGACGCGCACCGCGAGCGCGTCGAGGAACCCGTCGACTCGAACTGTTCCGGACGCGGCCGTGCGACCCGGGTGCGCGCCCGGCGCCGGCGCCGCGTCGCGCGCTGACCCCGGTTCCCGCGCGGCCCGCGGTGTCGCCTTCGTGCCCGTTCCCGTCGCTGTTTCCGTCGCCGTTCCCGTCGCCGTCGCCGTCCCCGTTTCCGTCGCTGTCGCCTTCCCCGTCGCTGTCGTCGTCCCGGTCGTCGTCCACGTCGCTGTTCCCGTGGCTGTTCCCGTGGCTGTTCCCGTTTCCGTCGCCGCCCCCGTTCCCGTTCTCGTCGCTGTCCCGACTGTCGTCGCCGCCTTCGTTCCCGCTGTCGTCACCGCTTTCGCCACCGCGGCGTGGCCGGTGCGGGCGCGGATGCCGTGCCGGCGGGCGAGGTCGCGGATCGCCGGCCCGCTGACCAGGTCGTGGAAGTCGTGCACCTTGGCCGCCGGTGGCAGGCCGACCGGCATGTAGCCGATCTCGCCCGCGCCGCCGCGCGCGCCGCGCAGCAGCGTGCCGCCCAGGTCGATCGCGAGCCCGAGCCCCTCCTCGCCCAGCCACAGCAGGGCGAAACCGTCCGCGGAGCCCGCGATGCCGTGCCGCCGCTCGGCGACCGCCGCCAGGTTCACGTCGTTGTCGGCGCCCACGTCGGTGCGCAAGCGTTTGCGGATCTCCCCGACCAGGCCCCGCCGCGCCCACCCCGGCACGTCGACGTACCGGATCACCTCGGCCCCCTCCGGCACCGAACCCGGCACCCCGAGCTGCACGTGGCGGATCCGGCGCAACCCGATCCCGGCCCGCCGCGCCGTCAGGCGCACGGCGTCGTGCACGGCCGCGGCCGGGTCGGTGCGGGTGAAGTCGACGGGCCGCTCGGTGCGCGCGTGGATCACGCCGGTCAGGTCGCAGATCGCGGTCACCAGCGTGGAGTCACGCGCCCGCAGGGAGACCGCGGCGGCGAAGGCGGCGACCGGGTCGATCCCGTACACCTCCGCGTTCGGGCCCCGGCCGCCGGTGGTCCGGCCGACGACCCGCACGAGCCCGGCGGCTCGGAGCCGGCGCATCACGTCCGACGCGGTCGGCTTCGCCAGGCCGGTCAGCGCGCACAGGTCGCCGCGGGTGAGGGGGCCGCGGTCGAGCAGGTGGCCGAGCGCGGCGGCCTCGTTGAGCTCGCCCAGGCGTCTGGAGTCCACGCCGGACAGTATCGACGAGGTCAGCCGCCGGCGCGGATGTCCTCGACCACCGCGCAGGTGTCCTCGACCGGGTCGAACGCGTTGGCGTGCCTGGCGAGCCGGCGCAGCAACGCCTTCAGCGTCACCTGGTCCTCGGCGGGCAGGCCGGCGAGGACGCGGGCCTCCGCGTGCGCGAGCCGCTCCTCGAGCCGGCGAAGCAGCGCGCGGCCGGGGTCGGTGGCGACGATCCGGCGGGTCCGGCGGTCGGCGGGGTCGGGACGGCGGGCGACGAGGTCGGCGCGTTCCAGGTCGTCGAGCAGGTAGGTCAGCACCGTGCGGTCGATGCCCAGGCGCTCGCCGAGCGCGGACTGGCTCGGGGCCTCGTCGCGGGCGGCGGCGGTGAGCACCTGGTAGCCGCGGTGCTCGCCCGGGATGTCGGTCATCGCCGCCGAACTGGCCTTGAGGTAGGCGCGGAACACGACGCCGAGTGTCCAGCCGAGGTCGCCGTCCAGTGCGGTCATGGCCACTATGGTACGCGGCACATCAGAACGTCTGCGTGGCAGAATATCTGCGTGGCATACTGACCTCATGCCCGACTACGGCCACCCTCTCGAGTTCGGTGTCTTCCTGCCGCCCGCGGCCGAGACCGCCGGTGACACGCTCACCCTCGCCCGCCTCGCCGACCGCGTCGGCCTCGACCTGGTCAGCGTGCAGGACCACCCGTACCAGGCGGCGTTCCTGGACACCTGGACGCTGCTGTCGGTGATCGCGGCCCGGACCGACTCGGTGCGCGTCTTCCCGAACGTGGCCAACCTGCCGCTGCGCCCGCCGGCGGTGCTGGCCCGCTCGGCCGCGAGCCTCGACATCCTCTCCGGCGGCCGGGCGGAGCTCGGCCTGGGCGCGGGTGCCTTCTGGGACGCGATCGAGGCGATGGGCGGCCCGCGCCGCACGCCGGCGGAGTCGGTCGCGGCGCTAGAGGAGGCGATCGCGGTCATCCGTGCGCTGTGGACCCCGGGGCGCGGCGTCCGGCTGCCCGGCGAGCACTACCGCCTGGCGGGCGCGCACCCCGGCCCGTTCCCCGTGCACGACATCGGCATCTGGCTCGGCGCCTACAAGAAGCGGATGCTCGCGCTCACCGGCCGGCTGGCGGACGGCTGGCTGCCCAGCTCGCCGTACGCGGCACCGGAGCGGCTCGCCGGCATGAACGAGATCATCGACGAGGCCGCCGAGTCGGCCGGGCGGTCCCCGTCGGACATCCGGCGGCTGTACAACATCGGCGGCACGTTCTCCGGCCGCGGCGAGGAGTTCCTGCGCGGCCCGGCGAAGGTGTGGATCGAGCAGCTCGCCGAGCTGGCCCTCGCCGACGGGATCTCCGGCTTCGTCCTGATGGTCGACCCCGACGGCGACGACGACCTGCGCCGCTTCGCCGAGGAGGTCGCCCCGGGCGTGCGCGAGCTGGTCGCCCGTGAACGCGCACTCGACGCCGAACCCGCGGCCGACCCCGCGCCCCCGGTGACGGTCGCGCCCGCGTTGCCCGAGCGGCTCGGCGTGACCCCGACGCCCGACGACGGCGTGCGGCTGTCCCCGACCCGGGTCTGGGACGAGTCCGAGCGCCCCGCCGGTCCCGCGCCCGAGGTGGACGCCGTCTACACCGACAGCGGCCGGGCCGGCGGTCGACACCTGATCCAGATCCACGACCACCTCCGCGACGAGCTCGCCCGCGTGCGCGCGCTGGTCGCGCAGGTCGCCGACGGCACCCTGGACGCCGGCGCCGCGCGCTCGGAGATCAACGAGATGACCATGCGGCAGAACAACTGGACGCTCGGCGCGTACTGCGAGAGCTACTGCCGCGTCGTCACCGTGCACCACAGCATCGAGGACCAGTCGTTCTTCCCGCAGGTCCGCCGCGCCGACCCGCGGCTCGCCCCGGTCCTCGACCGGCTCTCCGCCGAGCACCGGGTGATCCACGACGTGCTGAACCGGGTCGACGCCGCGCTGGTCGCCACGGTCACCGACTCCGGCGGGATCGGCGCGCTGAGCGACGCCGTCGACCTGCTGACCGATACTCTGCTCTCCCACCTGTCCTATGAGGAGCGTGAGCTGGTCGAGCCGATGGCCAGGCTGCCGCTCGGGCTCGCGTAGCGGGCTCAGGTGGTCGCCGCGACCACGCGGACCAGGTCGCGCAGCCAGCGCTGGGCGGGGTCGTCGTCGAGCCGCGGGTGCCAGGACATCAGGTACGGCATCGTGGCGATCTCGCGCGGTGCGTCCACGACGGTCGTGCCCAGCGGGACGTCCGCCAGCAGGCGGGCGGGAAGCGTCGCCACCAGCGGGGTGCCGGCGACCGCGCGCACCGCCGCCGTGTGGTACGGCACCGTCAGCGACGGCGTGCGGCGCTCGCCGAGACCGGTCAGCGCGCTGTCCACAGCGGACTGTTCACCGTCCCGCACGCTCACCACCGCGTGCGACGCGGTCAGGAAGTCCCCGAGGGGCAAGGGGTCCACGGCGGCGAGGGGGTGGTCGTCGGCGAGCAGGCAGACGAAGTGCTCCTCGTAGAGCAGCTCGGCGCGCAGGGCCGCGTCGGCGCGGAAGCCGAAGAAGACCAGGTCGACCACGCCCCGCTCCACGTCGGCGAGGACGCCGTCGTGCCAGGTGCCGAACACCAGCGTGGTGGCCGGCGCCTGGCGGAACATGCGCTGGAACAGGCCGGGCCCGAGCACCGAGGCGGCGTAGTCGGTGCCCGCCAGGCGGAAGGTGTCGGTGGCGGTGTGCGGGTCGAAGCGCTCACCGGCGAACAGGAGCTCCAGGCGGGGCAGGACGCCGGCGAGCTCCTGCTGCACGCGGACGGCGCGCGGGGTGAGCTGGTAGCCGTCCCGGGTGCGCACCAGGAGCTCGTCCCCGAGGGTGACGCGGAGCCGCTGCAGCGCCCGACTCGTCGCCGGCTGACTCAGGCCGATCCGGTCGGCGGCCCGGGACACGTGCCGTTCCTCCAGCAGGACCGCGAGGGCGACCAACAGGTTCAGGTCCACCCGCTGAAGATGCCTGATACGCATGTGCAGCATCATAGAGTTGCCGCCCGCGCATGACGCTCAGATCACGCCCCCGTTCGCGTAGATCACCTGGCCGTTCACCCATCGACCGGGCCCGACGAGGAACGCGACGACCTCGGCGATGTCAGCGGGTTGACCGAGTCGCTCCATCGGCGACTGCGCGGCGATGCCGTCGATCAGCTCCTGAGGCTTGCCGTCGAGGAACAACGCGGTGGCGGTGGGGCCGGGAGCGACGGCGTTCGCCGTGATGTCGCGGCCGCGCAGCTCGCGGGCGAGGATCAGCGTCATGGCCTCCACCGCGCCCTTGCTCGCGGCGTAGGCGGCGTAACCGGGCATCGCGAGCCTGGTGACCGAGGTCGAGAAGTTGACGATCGCGCCGCCGGGGCGCACCCGCCGCGCGGCCTGCTGCCCGACCACGAACGTGCCGCGGAGGTTGGTGCGGTGCATTCGATCCAGCACGTCGAGGTCCAACTCGGCCAGCGGGGACAGGAGCATCACCCCGGCCGCGTGGACCACGACGTCCACCCCACCGAACTCCCGCTCCGCGACATCGAACACCGCCGCCACCGCGGTCTCGTCGGCGACATCGGCCCGCACGGCGACGGCACGTCCGCCGGCAGTCTCGATCTCCTCGACCGCGCGCTCGGCCTCGTCCTGGTTGCTCGCGTAGTTGACGACCACCGCGAACCCGTCGGCCCCGAGCCGAACCGCGGTCTCCCGGCCGATTCCCCGCGACCCACCGGTCACGATCGCCATTCGTTGCTGTTCGTCCATACCGCCAGTGGTCGTCCGGCATAATATATGTGTCCAATGCAAGGCAATGATCCGAATTATGTACCAGACGCATGATGAGTCTATGAGACGATGCCGACGTGCGGTACCTGTTGCTGATCGGCGGCGAGGACGACGGTTCCGACCGCTCGTCGCTCGACGTGTGTGGCGAGGACGAGGCCCGCGGCTGGGCCGAGGAGATGACCCGGCGCGGCGTGTTCATCGGCGGCGAAGTGCTGCGCCCGGCCTCCGAGGCGACCACGGTGCGAGTCCGCGAGGGCGACGTGCTGCTCTCCGACGGCCCGTTCGCGGAGACGAAGGAGCAGGTCGGCGGCATAGCACTGGTCGAGTGCACGGACCTGGACGAGGCCCTCGAAGTGGCCGCGGCACACCCGGTCGCGCGGTACGGAATGATCGAGGTGAGGCCGGTCTGGCCAAGCTGAACACGACGTCCGGACGCGCGGCCGAGCATGGGACCCGGCACGCGGCCGGGCACGGGATCGAGTCCGAGGTCGCGCAAGGGGCCGGGCACGAGGCCGGGCATGCGGCCGAGCCTGGGGCCGAGCACGGGGTCGAGCACGCGACCCGGCACGGGGTCGGGCACGGGATCGAGTCCGAGGCCGGGCATGGGGACGGGCGCGCAGTCGAGTCGGCGGTCGAGCAGGCCTTTCGCGGGGAGTGGGGGCAGGTTGTGGCCACGCTCATCGGTCTTACCGGTGACTGGGACCTGGCCGAGGAGTGCGCGTCCGATGCCTTCGCCGTCGCGCTGGAGCGGTGGGGCCGTGATGGGGTGCCGCGCCGGCCGGGTGCGTGGCTCACCACGACCGCCCGCAATCGCGCGCTCGATCGGCTGCGTCGCGACACCGTCGGCGCTGCGAAACTGCGGGAGGCCGCCGCTCTCGTCGAGGGCCTGGACGACAGTCCGCCGGAGGAGATTTCCGACGACCGGCTGCGGCTGATCTTCACCTGTTGCCATCCGGCGTTGGCGTTCGAGGCGCGGGTCGCGCTCACGCTGCGTACCCTCACCGGGCTGACGACCGCCGAGATCGCCCGCGCGTTCGTCGTCCCGGAGGCCACGATGGCGCAGCGCCTGGTGCGGGCCAAGCGCAAGATCCGCGACGCCGGCATCCCGTACCGGGTGCCGCCCGCGCACCTGCTGCCCGAACGCACGAGTGCCGTACTCGGCGTGCTGTACCTGCTGTTCAACGAGGGCTACGCGGCGAGCGCGGGCGCCGACCTGGTGCGCCGCGGCCTGACCGACGAGGCGATCCGCCTCGCGCGCCTGCTGCGGACGCTGATGCCGTCGGCGCCGGAGGTGTCCGGTCTGCTCGCGCTGCTCCTGCTGCACGACGCCCGCCGGGCATCGCGGCTGTCGGCGGCGGGGGAACTCGTGCCGCTGGAGGAGCAGGACCGCTCGCTGTGGTCGGTCGAGCTGGTCGAGGAGGGCGTGTCGCTGCTCGAGTCGGCGCTGCGGCTCGGCGAGCCGGGGCCATACCAGCTGCAGGCGGCGATCGCGGCCTGCCACGCGACGGCGGCGACCGCGGCGGACACCGACTGGGCGCAGATCGCCCTGCTGTACGCGGAACTGGTGCGGTACGTGCCGTCGCCGGTGGTGGAGCTCAACCGGGCGGTGGCGGTGGCGATGTCGTCCGGCCCGGCGGCCGGTCTGGAGCTGGTGGACCGGCTGGCGTCGCGCGGGGAGCTGGCGGGGTACCACCTGCTCCCGGCGACCCGGGCCGACCTGCTGCGCCGCCTGGATCGCCGCGACGAGGCCGCCGACGCCTACCGCGTGGCGATCGAGCTGGCCGGCAGTGACACCGAGCGTCGGTACCTGAGCGGGCGGCTGGCCGAAGTCTCGTCGTGACCCTGTCGATCTGGCGCGGTCCCGTTCGTCGGTGGGCCGAGACGGATCCTGTGGAGGTGTCATGAGAACGCTCGACGTACGCGGAGTGCGACTGGCGGTGTCCACGTTCGGCGCCGCGACCGACCCGGCGGTGCTGCTCATCGGCGGTGGGGGCGCGTCGATGGACTGGTGGGAGCCGGAGTTCTGCGCCGCCGTGGCGGAGGCGGGTCGTTACGTGATCCGCTACGACCACCGCGACACCGGCGAGTCGGTGAGCTACCCGCCCGGAGCGCCGGGCTACCGGGCCGAGGACCTGACGGAGGACCCGGTGGCGATCCTGGCCGCGCTCGGCGTGCGGCAGGCCCACGTCGTCGGCGTCTCGATGGGCGGGGGGATCGCGCAGCTGCTGACCCTCGCCCACCCGGACGTGGTGCGCACGCTGACCCTGATCTCGACCAGCGGCGGCGCGGGCGACCCGGACCTGCCGCCGATGGCGGACTTCGAGCCGCCGCCCGAGCCCGACTGGTCGGACCGCGACGCGGTGCTCGACTACCACGTGGAGGCCCAACGCCCGTACGCGTCGCCGACCAGGCCGTACGACGCCGAGGCGGTGCGCGCGGTGGCGGCGCGGGCGTACGACCGAACCACGTCCCCCGAGTCGGCGGCGAACAACCACTACCTGGCGGAGGGCGGCGAGCCGTGGCGGTCGAAGCTCCCGGCCATCACGGTGCCGACGCTGGTGCTGCACGGCACGGAGGACCCGCTGTTCCCGCTGCCCCACGGCGAGGCACTGGCCCGGGAGATCCCGAACGCCCGCCTGGTCCCGCTGCCCGAAGCGGGCCACGAGCTCACCCGCGCGGAATGGCCGGTGATCCTCCGCGAGCTGGTGGCGCACACGTCCTGACCGCACGCTGCCAGAACTGTCGGTGCCCTGCGGTAGCGTGGAAATCGGGGGACCCCCGGGGCGAGCGAATGGACCTTTCGTACGGGGTCTACCCGTTCGGGTGCTTTCCCGTCTCGAAAGAGGGACGCCTCCGTCGCGTGGGTGGCGACGAAGGCGTCCCGTTCTGCTCGGCCCGGCGGGCGGGCCGGCGCGGATCATGCCGCGTGCTTGGTCGTGCGGTGCTGGGTGCGCATCCGGCGCCACCACGACGGGCGATTCTGCCGGGCGGCCCGCAGGTGGGCCAGGGTGGTACCGCGGTCGCCGGCGGCCTGTTCGGCTCGGTGGTCCATCTCGGCTCGCACGGCCTCGGGGGTCCAGTTCATCTCGTTCGCTCCTCGTCGTGAGTCGGTGACGAGGTCGAGACTGGTGCTGAGGCCGCGGGTCGGGCATTGGGCGAACGGGCACATCCCCGCGCCGGTAAGGGCCTCAGGCGGTGTAGAACTCCCTCAGTACCGGCGCCAGCGCCTGCGGCTTCACCATGTGGTTCTGACCGTCCAGCGTCCGGTATGTCGCGTTCGGTAGGACATCCGCCATCGCCCGCACGCCCGTGCGCATCCACGCCGCGCTCTTGCCGCCGTCGACGACCAGGGTCGGCATCGTGACCGTCGACCAGCGGGTCGTGGGCAGCGGGTTGCCCTGCTGGAGCCCGCGCATGACCGTGAAGTCGTACCGCAGCGTCGGCGCCACCGCCTTCAGCTTCGGCCAGGCCGGCATGAGCCGCATCAGCGCGATCGCGAAACCGGGGACCTCCACCGCGCGCATGAAGTACGAGACCGCCGCGGCGTTGCGCCCGGCCTCCACCATCGCGGTCACCTGCTCCAGCAGGTCCGCCGGCAGCGGCTCGCGGTCCTTGCTGTCGACGATCAGCGGCGGCTCGTACAGCGCCAACTTCGGCACGCCGATCCCGCGCGCCGCCGCGTCCGCCGCCAGCACCGCGCCCGACGAGATGCCGTAGAGGAACGGCGTGCCGCCCGCCTCCTTGACCAGCGCGTCCAGGTCCTCCAGCTCGCGCTCGGCGGAGATCTCCGACCCGGGACCGCTCTCGCCGCGGCCGCGGCGGTCGTAGGTGAGGACCGTGAAATCGCCGGCCAGCTCCTTGGCGAGCGGTCTGGCCGGGCCGCTGGCGCGATAACACATCGCGCCGTCGACCAGGACCAGCGCGGGGCCGGACCCGGTGCGCTCGTAGGCGATCTTCGTGCCGTCCGCGGAAGTCAGGTACTCGGTCATCGTTCTTTCCTCTCTCAGGACGAGATCTTGGTGAGCCAGGACAGCCAGGCCTGCTCGGCCGCCTCCCGGTCGGTCTCGGTGAACACGCTGTGGCAGGCGATGAGCGGACCGCGGAGGCCCTGCACGAACCGGTAGAGCCCGTGGGCGGTGCGCACTCCGAGCGTCTGGGAGTTGACGAAGTACACCTCCCCGCGCACCGGCGGCACCCCGTCCGGCGCGAACGACACCCGCTCGCCCACCCGCGGCGGGCCGGTGAGCCCGATCTCCGCCGCGAGCGTGCGCCACGTGGCCGGCCAGCTGGTGACCGGCGGGCCGAACACGGTCAGCGGCAGCCCGGTCCGGCCGGCGAAGTGCGTCAGGTACGCGGTCAGTGTGGCGAAGAACAGCGCGCCGCCCGCGCGCATCGCGTCGAACTCGTCGGCCCAGTCGTCGCCGGGGAGGAAGCCGCTGGTCGCCATGCGCAGCACGGTGGACGACCGGCCGCGGCCCTCGACGAGGAACTCGTAGGCGATGAACCGGCCGTCCGGCGCCTCGTCGGTGCCGTAGGCCAGCCGGCGCATCGGCTCCCAGCCGGTGATCCGGTGCTCCAGCTCGTGGTCGCCGAACGACTGGCGCACGGTGGTGTGCGCGTCGTCGATCTCGTTTCGGCCCATGAACCAGGTGTCGGTGCCCGGCCCGGTGGCGATCGCCTGCCAGACCTCCTCCGGGGAGGCGTCCAGTTCGGCCTGGTCGAGGTTGTCGAACTCGCGTCCCATCTCAGGCCTCGACCTTCGGGTGGACGGCGACGAGGATGCGGTGCGGGCGGCCGCCCTCGGCGCTGTGGTACTTGCCGACCAGAGCGGTGACCGCCTGCCCCAGCTCCTCGGCGAAGGCGGCCCGCTCCGCCGGGGAGGCGAACCGGATCTCGCCGTCGAGCGCGAACGTCGCGACGCGCTTCTTGGCCTTGCCGGCGCCGGTGAGCAGGGCGCCGACGTCGCGGACCAGGCGGGAGCCGAGTGCGAGCAGCCAGCGTGCGGAGAGGCGGTCGGGGGCGCGGTCCGGGTCGGGCGCGACGGCGGCGAGGGCGACCGGGGAGATCACGTACGAGGACGCGGTGGCCTGGAGGAGTCGTTCGGTGACGTTGCCCTTGCGCCGTTCCTCGACCAGCTCGACGAGGCCGTGCTGCTCGAGGGTGCGCAGGTGGTAGTTCACCTTCTGCCGGGGGATCCCGACCCGGTTGGCGAGCGTGGTGGCCGAGTTCGGTTCGGCCAGCTCGGCCAGCAACCTGGCCCGGGTGGGGTCCAGGGAGACCGCGGCCGCTGCCGGGTCCTCGATCACTGCGACGTCGAACATGTGCCCAGGTTCGCACCGACAGGATCTCTTGTCAAGACTATTGTTTTGTTCGGTGATACTATCGAACACATGGACGAAAGGAGGTGGTGTCGGCCCTAACTGAATACGCCTGAGGTGCCAGACTGGGCGCTGTGCCAGCGAAGCGCAGTGCCGGGATCCTGTTGTACCGCCAGGTCGAGGCGGGTTTCGAGGTGTTGTTGGGACACATGGGTGGTCCGTTCTGGGCGCGCAAGGACGCGGGCGCGTGGACGATGCCCAAGGGGGAGTACGAGCCCGACGAGGAGCCCGTGGCGGCGGCGCGCCGCGAGTTCACCGAGGAGCTGGGGCTGCCGGTGCCGGCTGGGGCGCTGGTCGAGCTGGGCACGGTGCGCCAGTCCGGTGGGAAGACGGTGACGGCGTGGGCCCTGGCCGCCGACCTCGACCCGGACGACGTGGTGCCGGGAACGTTCGAGCTGGAGTGGCCGCCGCGGTCGGGCCGGGTACGCGAGTTCCCGGAGGTGGACCGGGTCGCGTGGTTCCCGCTGACGGAGGCCGCGGAGAAGATCGTCGGCGGCCAGCGTGCCTTCCTCGAACGCCTGGCCGAGCGGATCGGGCCTGACTCGACCTGACTGGTCCACCTGGACGGTCGCACCGTCCCCAGCCGAACACGAGGCTGCCGCTCGTGCCGCTGGTCTGGGCGCTGGCCGTGGTGGGCTGCGGCTTGGCCGAGCCGGGTGCGGGCCGGGTCGACCGGGCCCAGGCTGGCGTGAGCTGCGGTGGGCGGCTGGCTTGGTGGTTCGTGCTCGCTGCCGGTCGGTCGGGCCGGTCCGGTCTTGGTGGTCCGAGCCGGCCTGAGTCGCGGTGGATCGCCGGGTCGGTGGGTCTCGCTTGCGGGGCTGCTGGGGGAATCGAACCCGCCCCGCGCTTCTCCCAGCCGCCGACCCGTGCCGGCCCGAGCCGGCCGGGAAGCCGCGGTGAGCGATCGTGGCTGGCTGGTGGCTGGCAGGTCACGCGGGGCGTGGTGGGTCGCGTGACCAACGTTGTGACCGGGAACGCCGGATCCGCGACGCACCCG
>DATABL010000136.1:0-13386 GCA_036259595.1 Actinophytocola sp. | reverse complement strand
AACCACCCCCCGACACCTCACAGCCCGCCGGCCACCCCCCACCCAGCCGCCGTCGACGCGCCCGAGAACCGACCCGACCTCCCGGCGACGGACGAACCAGCCACTCACCGGGCCTCCGGTTGGGCGACTGGGGAAACCTCTGTTTCCCATGAGACTTCCGGCCGGTCGGGGGCCGAGAGGTTCGCCTCTCACCAGGTCTCCGGCTGGTCGGCGGAGGACGGCTCTGCCTCTCACCAGTCTTACGATTCGTCCTCGACGGAAGGGTCCGCCGCTCACCAGGATTTCGGATCGCCGTCGTCGGCGGAGGGGTGGGCGGCTCAGCAGGCCCCTGGTTCGTCGGTGGAGGGCGGGTCCGCGGTCCACCAGCCCCCCGGTTTGTCGTCCGCGATGCGGTCTGCTGCCCATCAGGCTCCCGATTGGTCGACGGGGAGCGGGTCGGGTGGTCACCGGTCGTCCGCGTCGTCGGCGGCGGATGGGCTCTCCGCTCATCAGGCACTCGCTTCGGCCGCGGACAGCTTCGATGCCTATCAGGGTTCTGACTCGCCAGCGGCGGAGAGTGCCGCCGCCCAAGCGACGCCGGACGTGTCGTCCGGCAGCGCTTTCAGCACTCCGCGCCTCGACCCGGACGAGCAACAGGCCTCGGCTTCCGCTCGGCATGCTGCCCCGGACTCCTCACCCAGCGCGTCGCACGCGGCGGCGTCCAGCACCGGGGAAACCCCCGACCCGTACGGGGCCGCTGAACCCGCGTCGCCGGATCCGACGGCTGAACCAAGCCGTGCCGTCGGCGAAACCGGGGGCTACCGGCCCCTGATCTCCTTCCGGTCCGAGCAACCGCCCGAGCCGGCCGAACCCGAGGAGACGTCCGCGGCCCGCGGCTACCGCTCCTCGTACGAGGAAACCCGGGCCGAGCTGGCCCGGCTGATGTCCGTGCTCGAATCCGGCTCGTTGCCGGCTGACTCCCTTCCCGAGTCCGTCGGCGACTCGCCCTCGCCCTCGGGCTCGAACCCGCCCCCTACGGCGGACGTCGCCGATGCTTCGGAGCCCTCGTCCGGCAGCCGGAGCGCGGACTCGTCGACCGAGCCGGCCGAGTCGAGCGCGGGCACCGGTGGCGAGTCGTCCCCCTGGGCCGGCGGCCGCTGGTCGTTCGCTCCGGTCGGCGAGTCGGCTTCGTTGCCCACCCCTACCCGCCCCGGCGACGACTACGCCCACCACGCCAGCGCCTCCATACCCAACCCGCCCGAGCCCGACGAGGTACCCGAGCCGCGGCGGCGGCCCGAAGTTCCCGACCCGGGCGAGCCTGATCCCATCCCGCCCGCGCCACCCGACCCCGGCCCGATACCGCCGGACGAACCGGGGCCACCGCCTCCCAGCGACAGCGACACCACGACCGGGACCGGCACCACGGGGTTCAGCACCGGCGGCGCCGGAAGACGGGAGCGGTCCTCCGGCTCCTCGACCATCGCCGGGCTTCTCGCCGAGGCGTTCGCCGCCTACCAGGAGACCTCGCCGGACGACGAATCCTCGCGCCAGGCCACCGGTGACACCGAGGCCTCCTCCTTCGACCGTCTGTTTGACTGGCGCTACCAGTCGCCGGAGTCCGGGCGGCATCGGTCTCCCGAGTGACAACCCGCGGTCCTCGTTACCCTGCGCACAATCGGGGATCCTGCCGCGTGGGCCAGCGAGAAGATCCGTCTAGTGTGTGCTTGCATGTGGCACACCGACGTGCCGCCAATCGTGGAGAGTCGCGTAGATGATCTCGACCGGAAGCCGGACCCTCTCGGCCACCGCCGGCCACCGCACCGCCGAGGGACCGGAATCCCCGGAGCAGACCCGGGACGATCTCATCGAGCAGGCCGCCACCGCGGCACCGGACATCGCCGATCTCATCCGGCTCTACTACCGGTACATCCCCCCGGAAGAGGTCATCGACCACGATCCGGTGGATCTGGTGGGCACTGTCCGTACACATCGGGGGCTCGCGGAACAGCGGGTGCCCGGCCGGCCCGCGGTCCGCGTGTTCAACCCGGACACCGCCACCGACGGCTGGTCCTCCGGCGGCACCGTCGTCCAGATCGTCACCGACGACATGCCCTACCTGGTCGAGTCCGTCTCCGCCGAGCTGGTGCGCGGCGGCCTGCAGGTCCACCGGGTCGTGCACCCGATCGTCGTGGTCAGCCGGGACGTCGCGGGCGGCCTGCGGGACGTCCTGCCCAGCGCGGAGGCCGACGACCCGCCGGCCGACGCGCTCGTCGAAAGCTGGATGTCGGTAGAAGTCGATCTCATCACCGACGCCGACCGCAGCCGCGAGATCGAGGCCGGCCTGCTCGCCGTCCTCAACGACGTCCGCGAGGTCGTCGAGGACACCGCCAAGATGGCCAGCACCGCCCTCGCCCTCGCCGACCAGCTCGAACAGCATCCGCCGGTCGACGCCGGCCAGTGCGACGAGGGCGCCGCGCTCCTGCGCTGGCTCGTCGACGGACACTTCACGTTTCTCGGCTACCGCAACTACGAGCTGGTCGGCGACGGCCGGCAGGCCCTGCGCGCCTCGCTCGCCAGCGGTCTCGGCGTGCTCCGTCAGGACAGCCTCGCCGAGCGCACCCTCCCCGCCGGCACCGGCGACCAGGCGCTCTCCAGCGACCTGCTCGTGCTCACCGAGGCCAGCGAGCCCTCCAGCGTCCACCGGTCGACGTACCCGTACTACGTCGGAGTGAAGACGTTCGACACGGACGGCAACGTCACCGGTGAGCACCGGTTCCTCGGCGTCTTCACGATCAACGCCCTGCACGAGGACGTCCTCGACATTCCGGTCGTGGGCCGCCGCGTCCGTGAGGTCATCCACCGCGCCGGCTTCCCGCTCGAGTCCTACACCGGGCAGAAGATGCTCGAGGTCATCCAGAACTGGCCGCGTTCCGAGCTGTTCTCCACCAACATCGACTCCCTCTACCAGACCACCACCGGCGTCATCGCCCTCGCCGACCGCCGGCGGCTGCGCCTGTTCCTGCGCCGTGACCCCTACAACCGCTTCTACTCCTGCCTGGTCTTCCTGCCCCGCGACCGGTACACCACCACCTCGCGGCTGGCCATGCAGGAGGTCCTCATCGACGAGCTCGCCGGCAAGAACCTCGAGTTCTCCACCCGGATCGGCGAGACCGCGCTGGCCCAGGTGCACTTCACCGTGCACGTCGCCGACCCCGAGCGCGCCGTCGATCCCGACGTCGCGCGCATCCAGGCCCGGATGACCGAGGCCGTGCGCACCTGGGACGACCGGCTCGTCGAGGCCGTGTTCAGCGAGCAGCGCGAGCTCCTCGCCGAGGGCACCGACGACCGGACCGTGACCGTCGGCGCCGAGTCCGCCACCGAGCAGGGCCAGCGCTTCGCCGGCATGTTCCCCGAGGCCTACAAGGAGGACTTCGACGCCACCGCCGCGCTCGCCGACCTCCGCCGCCTCGAGCGCCTGCGCCACGGCGGCGACATGGACCTGGCGTTCTACGAGCCGCCGCACGCCGAGCCGGGGGAGCGCCGGTTCAAGCTCTACCTCGCCGGCGCCGGCGTCACCCTCTCCCAGGTCCTGCCCGTCCTGCAGCAGATGGGCGTCGAGGTCGTCGACGAGCGGCCGTACGACCTGCGCTACGAGGACGGCCCGAGGCGGTGGATCTACGACTTCGGCCTGCGGATCGACCCGGCCGTCGTGGAGGGCCTGTCCCAGGAGGAGCGCGAGGAGCAGCGGGTCGAGTTCGAGGACGCGTTCGCCGCGACCTGGCACGGTGCCGCCGAGGCCGACCGGTTCAACTCGCTGATCCTGAGCGGCGGCCTGAGCTGGCGCCAGGCCACCGTGCTGCGCACCTACGCCCGCTACCTGCGCCAGGCCGGCACCCAGTTCAGCACCGAGTTCATCGAGGACGCGCTGCTCAGCCACACCCACGTGGCCACCGCGCTGGTCGAGCTGTTCGAGACCCGCTTCGACCTCGACCTCGCCGACGCGCAGCGGCGCGGCGCGGTCGACGAACACGTCAAGCGGCTCACCGCGATGATCGACGAGGTCACCAGCCTCGACGCCGACCGGATCCTGCGCAGCTTCCTCAGCCTCATCTGCGCGACCCTGCGCACCAACTACCGGGTCCGCGACGCCGACGGCCGTCCCCGGTCCTACCTCGCGGTCAAGCTCGACCCCGGCCTCGTGCCCGACCTGCCCGAGCCCCGCCCGAAGTTCGAGATCTTCGTCCACTCCCCGCGTGTCGAGGGCGTGCACCTGCGCTTCGGTCCGGTCGCCCGCGGCGGCCTGCGCTGGTCGGACCGCCGCGAGGACTTCCGCACCGAGATCCTCGGCCTGGTCAAGGCGCAGGCGGTGAAGAACGCGGTCATCGTCCCGGTCGGCGCGAAGGGCGGCTTCGTCGTCAAGCGCCCGCCCGCGCCCACCGGTGATCCCGGCAAGGACCGGGAGGACTGGCTCGCCGAGGGCAAGGCCTGCTACAAGATGTTCATCTCCGGCCTGCTCGACCTGACCGACAACCTGCGCGACGGTGACGTGCTGCCCGCGCCGCAGGTCGTCCGCTACGACGACGACGACACCTACCTGGTCGTCGCCGCCGACAAGGGCACCGCGAAGTTCTCCGACCTCGCCAACGAGATCGCCGCCGGCTACGGCTTCTGGCTCGGCGACGCGTTCGCCTCCGGCGGCTCGGTCGGCTACGACCACAAGGCCATGGGCATCACCGCGCGCGGCGGGTGGGAGAGCGTCAAGCGGCACTTCCGCGAGCTGGGCAAGGACACCCAGACCGAGGACTTCACCGTCGTCGGCATCGGCGACATGGCCGGCGACGTGTTCGGCAACGGAATGCTGCTCTCCGAGCACATCCGGCTGGTCGCCGCGTTCAACCACATGCACGTGTTCATCGACCCGGACCCGGACCCGGCCACGTCCTTCGCCGAGCGGCGGCGCCTCTACGACCTGCCCCGCTCCAGCTGGGACGACTACGACCGGTCGCTGATCAGCGAGGGCGGCGGCGTGTGGCCGCGCACCCTCAAGTCCATCCCGATCAGCGAGCAGGCCCGCGTCGCGCTCGGCCTGCCGGAGGGCACGCGGAAGCTCTCGCCGCCCGAGCTGATGAAGGCGATCCTGCTGGCCGAGGTCGACCTGCTGTGGAACGGCGGCATCGGCACCTACGTCAAGGCCAGCACGGAGAGCAACGCCGAGGTCGGCGACAAGGCCAACGACGCGGTCCGGGTGAACGGCGCGGACCTGCGGGTCAAGGTCGTCGGCGAGGGCGGCAACCTCGGGCTCACCCAGCGCGGCCGGGTCGAGTTCGCCCGGGCCGGCGGCAAGGTCAACACCGACGCGCTGGACAACTCCGCCGGCGTCGACTGCTCCGACCACGAGGTCAACATCAAGATCCTGCTCGACCAGCTGGTCACCCACGGCGGACTGGCCCAGGAGCAGCGCAACGAGCTGCTGGAGTCGATGACCGAGGAGGTCGCCGACCTGGTGCTCGCCGACAACTACAGCCAGAACGCCGTGCTCGGGGTGAGCCGCGCGCACGCGGTGCCGATGCTGACCGTGCTGGCCCGCCTGGTGAACCACCTCGAGGAGCACGCCGGCCTCGACCGCGACCTGGAGGCGCTGCCGACCAAGCAGCGGTTCCGCGAGCTGGACAAGGCCGAGCAGGGCCTCACCTCGCCCGAGCTGGCGACGCTGCTCGCGCACGTCAAGCTGGCGCTCAAGGAGGAGGTGCTGGCCAGCGAGCTGCCCGACGCCGACGTGTTCGCCCGTCGCCTGCCCGAGTACTTCCCGAGCAAGCTGCGCGAGACGTTCCCCGAGGCGATCGGCCGCCACCCGCTGCGCCGGCAGATCATCACCACGCTCATCGTCAACGAGGTGGTCGACGGCGGCGGGGTGTCCTACGCGTTCCGGCTGGCCGAGGAGATGAACGCGACCGCGACCGACGCGGTGCGCGCGTTCTCCGCGGTCACCACGATCTACGACCTGAAGGGGCTGTGGCGCGACATCCGAGCCCTGGACAACGTGGTGCCCACCCACGTCGCCGACGCCATGGTGCTGGAGAGCCGGCGGCTGCTCGACCGGGCGTCGCGGTGGCTGCTGTCCAACCGGCCGCAGCCGCTCGCGGTGGGCGCGGAGATCAACCGGTTCCACAAGGTCGTCGCCGACCTCGCGCCCGACGTCGCCACGCTGCTGCGCGGCGCGGAACGGGAGAACGTCGCCGAGCACGCCGAGCAACTCGTCGAGCAGGGGGTGCCGACCGCGCTGGCGCGGCGGGCGGCGTCGCTGCTCAACGGCTACTCGCTGCTCGACATCACCGAGGTCTCCGAGCTCGCCGAGCGCGACGCCGGCCTGGACACCGAGCGCAGCCCGCGGGAGACCGCCGAGCTGTACTACGCGCTGTCCGAGCACCTGTCGATCGACTCGATGCTGACCTCGATCAGCGGGCTGGAACGCGGCAACCGCTGGCACGCGCTGGCCCGGCTCGCGCTGCGCGACGACCTGTACTCGTCGCTGCGGGCGATCACGCTGGACGTGCTGTGCCAGAGCGACCCGGGCACGTCCGCGGACGAGAAGATCGCGAACTGGGAGCACACCAACGCCTCGCGGCTGGCGCGGTCCCGGATGTCGCTGGAGGAGATCCGCCGCGTGGCGCGGCTCGATCTGGCCACACTGTCGGTCGCCGCCCGACAGGTGCGCAGTATGGTCCGTTAGTGGGCTCGTTCATCGCGGAGGTCCGGCCGCGCTGGTCGGACATGGACGTGTACGGGCATGTGAACCATGCCAACACCGTGACGCTGCTCGAGGAGGCGCGGATCGCCCTGCTGTTCGGCGAGGCGGCCCGGCACGCCGGGGCGGAGGGCATCGCCAGCGGCGTGGTGGTGGCGCGGATCGTGGTCGACTACCACGCGCCGCTGGTCGCGAACGGTGGTCCGGTCCGGATCGCGCTGTCGGTGCGGGAGATGCGGCACGCGTCGTTCACCATGGACTACGAGGTCCACAGCGGACCGAGCGTCGCGGACCCGGTGGCGGTCACCGCGGAGACGATGCTCGTGCCCTACGACCTGGCGAACGGCCGGCCTCGCCGGATGTCCGACGCGGAGAAGGACTTCCTCGCCGCCTGGCGCAGTGGGAGCAATGGTGCCTGAGCTGGAGTTCACCGACCGGTCCGAACGCGACGACCTGGGCGCGTTCGTCGCCCGCGCGGTCCGCCTGGACGGCCAGACCGTGGTGCGGCTGCGCAACCGCGACGGCGACCGCATCGACTCGTGGGTCGCGACCCCGTTCGACGTGCTCGCGACCAGGACCGTGCTGGGCCGGGTGCGGCCCGGCGACGTGACGGTGTCCGGCAACGAGCTGCTGGCCGCGCTCGCGGTGTCCCGGGGCGACCGGATCGACCCGGGCCCGGTGCTGGACCTGCAGTGGCGCTCGGCGCTGCCGCCGCAGGCACACTGGCAGGTGGTGGAGTCCCTGCCGGCGAAGGTGGTGACCGAGCTCGCCGACCGCGGCCTGGAGCTGGCTCGGGAGAACGTCGGCCCGAACGGCACCCCGCCGGCGTCGCTGCTGGACCAGACCGTGCTGACGGTCACCGGCGACGGGCTGGAGGTCAAGATCCCGCTGCGCTGCCTGTTCGCCATGTCCGGTATGGGTTTCCTGGGCACCGGGGAGGCCGACGAGCACGTCCGGGTCACCGCGACCGACGCGTGGCTGCGGATCGACGCGCGCTTCGGCGCGGTGGTGCGCCGAAGGCACGCGCTGTTGCCGCTGCTCGTGTGATACTCGTCGACGGCACCGTTGGCCGGCGCGAGGAGTCCCAGCCCCATGAGCGACGACGACCCGACCAGGACCTTCCTCGACCACACGGTGCCGCGCGAGGACGCATGGGAGGGCCGCGAGCCCGAGGACGGCCCGGCGCGACCCCGGCACCTGCAGCCCTCGTCGGACAACGTCCACGACGCGCGGGAGCGTCGCGGGCAGACGATCCGGAACGCGGCCTGGACGTTCGGCCCGAGCGCGGCGTACGTGGCGGGCTCGGCGGCCTTCGCCGGCGGCGCGCGGGCCGAGCCGGAGCCGGAACCTGAGCCGTTGCCGGACTTCGGCGAGATCGGTGGCGGTCTCTAGGCCGTCAGACCAGCCAGGCGGCCGTGTCCGGCGGCAGGTACCCGTCCTCCAGCGGCCCGCTGGACAGCAGCACCTCACCCGGCGGCAGCGGCACCGGCGCCGCCGACGTGTTCAGCGCGCAGACCAGCCCGCCGCCCTTGCGCCGGTACGCGAAGCACCCCTCCGGCGCCCCGTACCACTCCAGCGCGTCCCCGGCGAACGCCTCGTGCGTCTTGCGCAGCTCCAACGCCTGCCGGTACAGCGACAGCGTCGAGTCCGCGTCCTCCAGCTGCCGCTCCACCGTCAACCCCGCCCACTCCGCCGGCATCGGCAGCCACGTCCGCTCCGCCGAGGAGAACCCGAACGGCGGCTCGTCGCCCTCCCACGGCAGCGGCACCCGGCACAGGTCCCGCCCCCGGTCGGTGTGCCCCGACCGGGTCCACTTCGGGTCCTGCAGCGCCCAGTCCGGCAGGTCCACGTTCGGCAGGCCGAGCTCCTCGCCGTTGTAGACGAACACCACCCCGGGCAGCGCCAGCTCCACCAGCGCCATCGCCCGCGCGCGCCGCGTGCCCAGCGGCCCGTCGCCGTAGCGGCTCACCTCGCGCCACACGTCGTGGTTGGACAGCGTCCACGTCGGCGGGGCGCCGGCCGCGGCGGCGGTGGTCAGCGACTCCTCGATCGCCGTGCGCACCTCGGCGGCGTCGAACGGGGTCAGCACCAGGCGGAAGTTGAAGCCCAGGTGCAGCTCGTCGGGCCGCAGGTACCGGGCGAGGCGCTCGTTGTCGGTCACCCAGATCTCGCCGACGCTCATCGCGCTCGGGTAGCCGTCCAGCACCTTGCGGATCATCCGGTGGACGTCGTGCACGCCGTCGTCGTCGAAGCGCGGGTCGAAGTACTCGTGGTGGCCGATGACGCTCGCCGCGCGCTGGTCCATGTCCGGCAGCCCGTCCGGCTTGGCCATGCCGTGCGCCACGTCGATGCGGAACCCGTCCACGCCGCGGTCGAGCCAGAACCGCAGCGTGCGCTCGAGGTCCTCGTGCACCTCGCCGTTGGCCCAGTTCAGGTCCGGCTGCTTCGGGTCGAACAGGTGCAGGTACCACTGCCCGTCGGGCACCCTGGTCCAGGCCGGTCCGCCGAACACGCTCAGCCAGTTGTTCGGCGGGTCGTCCCCGTGGCCGTCGCGGAAGACGTAGCGGTCGCGCTCGGGGGAGTACGGCGCCGCGCGCAGTGCCTCGTCGAACCACGGGTGCTGGTCGCTGGTGTGGTTGGGCACCAGGTCGATCGTGACCCGGATGCCGTGCTGGTGCGCGTCGGCGACCAGCCGGTCGAACGCCTCGAGGTCGCCGAACAGCGGGTCGACGTCACGCGGGTCGGCCACGTCGTAGCCGTGGTCGGCCATCGGCGAGCGGAAGAACGGGGTCAGCCACAGCGCGTCGACGCCCAGCAGTTCCAGGTAGCCGAGCCGGGCCCGGATCCCCTCCAGGTCACCGACGCCGTCGCCGTTCGAGTCCGCGAACGAGCGCACGTACACCTGGTAGAAGACCGCCCCGTGCCACCACGCGGTGTCCGGGTCCCCCTGCTCGCTCTCTCCTGTTCTACGCACGATCGGTCATCCTGCCATTCCTCGCGGAGATGGAGACCGGGTTTCCAGACCCCAGCCGAGCTACGTCCAGCTGTTCATCAGGCTGTTGGCGGCCATCTCCAGATAGGTCCACAGCTGCCGCCGATGGTGTTCGGACAATCCTGCCTCGTCTACCGCCGTTCGCATGCATCGCAGCCACGCGTCCCGCTCGATGGGACCGATCGAGAACGGTACGTGCCGCATCCGTAGCCGAGGGTGCCCCCGCTGTTCGGAGTAGGTGTGCGGGCCGCCCCAGTACTGCGTCAGGAACAGCCGCAGCCGCTCCTCGGCCGGCCCGAGGTCCTCCTCCGGGTACAGCGGACGGAGAACCTCGTCGCGGGAGACCTCCTCGTAGAACCGGGCGACGATCCGGCGGAAGACCTCCTCGCCGCCGACAGCCTGGTAGAAGTTCTCGGTATCGGGTGACGCCACGGTTCCATCCTCGCATTCCGCCTCAGGATTCGGACGGCGGGAAGCCCCGTCCGACCGGACCGCGGACGCCGGCGTCCTCGAACGCCTCCATCACCTTCCCGCGCAGGGTCCGCTGCACCGACCACTGCCGGCCCGGCCGCACCTTGACGGTCAGGCGCATCGTGATGCCCTCGACGGCGGTCACGCGCTCCACGCCGAGCACCTCCGGCGGCTCCAGCACGTCCTCGGACAGCGGCGCGGACTCGGTGGCCTCGACGGCGACCCGGCCGAGGATGTCGGTGGCCTGCCCCACGTCGGCGCCATAGCCGATCGGCACGTCCACCACCGCCACCGCGAAGCCCTGGCTGGAGTTGCCGACCCGCAGGATCTCGCCGTTGCGCACGTACCAGACGGTGCCGTTGAGATCCCGCAGCGTGGTGATCCGCAGGCCGACGGCCTCGACCGTGCCGATGGCCTCGCCCACGTCGACGACGTCCCCGACGCCGTACTGGTCCTCGAGCATCATGAACACGCCGGACAGGAAGTCCCGCACCAGGTTCTGGGCGCCGAACCCGATCGCGACGCCGAGGATGCCGGCGGAGGCGAGCACCGGCGCGAGGTTCACGCCCAGCTCGCCGAGGACCATCATGAACGCGAGCCCGTAGACGATCACCGAGACGATCGACTTGAACACCGACCCGATCGTCTTCGCCCGCTGCGCCCGGCGTTCGGACAGCAGCGGCCCCAGCGCCTGGGGCGCGCGCTCCCGCAGCGGGCGCAGCAGCCGGGGGATCTTGCTTCCCCCGTTGTCCGTGGTCAGCCGGTCGATCAGGCGGCGCAGGAGCAGCCGGATCACGAACGCGACGACCAGGATCAGCAGGATCGTGAGCGGGGTCGTGAGCAGCCACTGCGCGGAGGACGCCAGCCACTGGTTGCCGGTGACGTCGAGGACGGTCCGGCACCAGCCGTCGCCGTCCGCGCACGGCGACGGTTCCAGCGAGAGCGGCTCGAGGTCGGTCACGGCGCCGACCATAGCGGGCGCCGTCGGCGCGGGTGTTCACCAGATCTTTGTGAGGTGAAGCGGGACACGTTACGCAACAGACGTGCGTTCCGGGGGTGATCTGTGGTCTGCTATGGCTGCCGCACTGGTGGAGGTGGTCGCGTGCCCGGCCGACATCCGACCTCGATCGGCGCAGCCAGAGGGCTGGCGCCGCGGACCAAGGCGCGTCCGGATTCCGTGGTAACGGATATCGGTGCCCCCGAGCAGTCGCACGGGCCGCCCACCTGGGGCCGCCGCCGGGTGCTGCTCCTCAACACGACCTTCGAGCCGCTGACCGCGCTCCCGCTCCGGCGCGCGGTGGTGCTGCTCGTGTGCGGCAAGGCCGAGGTCGTGCACGGCGACCCGAGCGGCCTGGTGCTGCACTCGGCGAGCGACGCGGTGGTGGTGCCCTCGGTGATCCGGCTGAGCAGCTTCGTGCGCGTGCCCTACCGGGCGCGGGTGCCGCTGACCAGAGCCGGGCTCATGCACCGCGACCGGTACCGGTGCGCGTACTGCGGTGGGCGGGCGGAGACCATCGACCACGTCGTCCCGCGCAGCCGGGGCGGCGAGCACAGTTGGCAGAACTGCGTGGCGTGCTGCGTGAAGTGCAACCACCGCAAGGCCGACAAGCTGCTGTCCGAGCTGGGCTGGCGGCTGCGGGTGGTGCCGAGAGCGCCGCGCGGGGTGCACTGGCGGCTGCTGGCCGGCGTCGGGGACGCCGACCCGCAGTGGCTGCCCTATCTGGGGGAGCCCGCGGCCTAGGCGGCGGTGACGCGCGTGCCGGCCGTGACCCGGGTGCCCCTGGTCACCCGCGTTCCCCGGGTGACGCGCGTGCCCGCCGTGACCCGGGTACCCCTGGTGACGCGCGTACCGCGGGTGACCCGGGTGCCGGCCGTGACGCGGGTGCCACGCGTGACGCGGGTGCCGAGGCTGACCAACTGGTCCGAACGGGTGAAGGTCGAGGCGGTGGCGCTCGTGGTCATGGCGGGTACTCCTCGGCGTAGGCACACGGAGAGTGCGGGGGTCGGGATGCGCAAGGGCCGTACAGGTGAAAGCTATGAGCTGGAACTGTAACGGACAAGACCTGCTCGGTGACGATGCCCGCACAGTGCGTACATGGGTCTGTTCGGACCGTGATGTTGGGCCCATTGCCCCAGCGGGATGCCGACGCGCGGTCGAGCAGCGTTAGGTGATTCTCCCCGCTGCCCGGCTGTCAGGGGAGATCGGTAGGCTGTCGCGCGTGAACGTCGTGCAGACCATCCTCGTCTACGCGGTGATCCCGCTGGCCCTCTACGGCGTGATCGCCCTCCTGACGATGCGCGACAAGCGCGCGCGCAACCCGAGGTACCGGCCGGGCCAGCCGTGGGAGTACCCGCCGGTGTGGTGGACCGCCAACCCCGCGGGGGTGGGCGCGCAGGAGTCGGTGGTGCCGTCCGGTGGCGGCAAGCCGAAGCGCACGGCCAAGGGAGGCGCTCGTGGCAGCTGGTGAGGTCGTACGGGCAGGCGAGCCCGGCGAGATCGTCGCCGAGGACCCGGAGCACGGTTACGGCGCGGTCGTGACGGCCAGCGGTCGGATCTCCGTGGCGCGGGAGTACTCGCCGGCGGTGTCCGAGGTGCCGTTCAACTCCGTGCAGCTGTCCCGTCTGGACGAGGCCCTGACCCTGTCGGCGCGGGCCACCGGCCTGGGCTTCAGCGTCTACCTGGGCGACCTGGGCGAGGACCCCCGGGCGACCGCCGAGGAGTTGCACGCGTCATCGGGCGAGAACGCCGCGGCCGCGGTGCTGCTGGCGGTGTCGCCGGGCCAGCGCCGGGTGGAGATCGTGACGGGCGCGGAGTCGACGCGCCGGCTGCCGGACCGGGCCTGCAACCTGGCGGTGATGAGCATGGTCGCCTCCTTCAAGGAGGGCGACCTCATCGGTGGTCTGGTGAGCGGCCTGCGCATGCTGAGCGACCAGGCGGGCACCGCCCAGCGCTGACCCCCAAGGACACGACGAAACGCCGCGAGCGTGGGCTCGCGGCGTTCGTCATGAGTCAGGGTGCGGAGTTCGCCCGGACGATCCGCCGGGGCAGACCCCCCGACACCAGCAACACCACCGCACCCCCACCCGTTCCCGGGGGCGGCCCCGAGTCCAGTCTACAAGGGGTATGCCCTGGTCACAGGGGTCGCGGCGCGCCTGTGGACAGGTCGAGCCCGCGAATGTACCGATCAGCCGGCCACGG
>DATABL010000135.1:0-2226 GCA_036259595.1 Actinophytocola sp. | reverse complement strand
GGGTCGTTCCTCCACCTGACCGACCCCGGGCGGTGTCGTGCCGCTCACCGGGCGCTCATCGCGAGAGCGGTGGCAGGCGCAGGACGGGGGCGGCCTCGTCGCCGAACCACATCTCCACCGTGTCCGCCGATACCCGCGCGTCCGGGTTGGGCTGGACGGTGCCGCCGGGCGCCGGCCATGGCTCGGTCGTGGTCTCCGCGATGTAGTCCTGCACCGCGCTCAGGGCCGCCCGTACCGCCGTCTCCAGGCTCTCCTGGGGCTCCTTGAGCGCCTCGGCGGTCTCGATGATGGCGGGGGCTCCTGAGATCCCGAGCTGCTGGCCGTCGTGGAACACGACCAGCTCGGCGTCCTCGGGGTGCACGACGAACCCGGCGGGGACGACCGCGTTCAGCCGCTCGGCGAGCGCGGCGGCCAGCTCACGGGATGAGACACTCAGCATCGGGCCTGCTCAGACTCTTGTTTGAGCAATGCTTGAAACCTGTGGATGACCAGGGAGGGGCCGTACCCTCCCGATCATCTTGACGGTCCTCAAGCAAGGCCGGCGCGCCAACGCCGGTCGGAAGGGTACGACCCGTGCTCACCGTAGTTCCTGGAGCCGCTGATGCCGATGGTCCCCGCCCGGCGGGCTGCTCGTCGGCGTTGATCGACGAGATCGTGCGGGAGGGCGCGCGCCGGATGCTGGCGGAGGCGTTGCAGGCCGAGGTGGACGCCTACATCGCCCAGTTCAGCGGCGAGCGCGACGAGCGTGGCCGGCGGTTGGTGGTGCGCAACGGCTCGCACCAGCCCCGTGAGGTCCTCACCGCCGCCGGGGCGGTCGAGGTGGTCGCGCCCCGGGTGAACGACCGCCGCACCGACCCCGACACCGGCGAGCGGGTGAGGTTCTCCTCGGCGATCCTGCCGCCCTGGTGCCGTAAGACCCCGAAGGTCACCGAGGTGTTGCCGCTGCTGTACCTGCACGGGCTGTCCAGCGGCGACTTCGTGCCCGCGCTGGGCCAGTTCCTCGGCTCGGCCGCGGGGCTGTCCGCCTCGGTGATCACGAAGTTGACCGAGACCTGGAAGGCCGACCAGCGCACCTTCTCCCAGCGTGACCTGCACGAGGTGGACTACGTCTACCTGTGGGCCGACGGCATCCACGTCAACATCCGCCTCGCCGAGCACAAGCTGTGCCTGCTGGTCATGATCGGGGTACGCGCCGACGGGCGCAAGGAACTCGTCGCCCTGGCCGACGGCTACCGCGAGTCCAGCGAGTCCTGGGCGGACCTGCTGCGTGACTGCGCGCGACGCGGGATGCGCGCCCCGGTCCTCGCGGTCGGCGACGGCGCGCTGGGGTTCTGGGGGGCGCTGCGCGAGGTGTTCCCCACCACCCGCGAGCAGCGCTGCTGGTTCCACAAGATCGCCAACATCCTCGGTGCGCTGCCGAAGTCCGCGCACCCGGGCGCGAAGAAGGCGCTCGCGCAGGTCTGGAACGCCGAGGACCGCCGCCACGCCCTCGACGCCGCTGCGGCCTTCCAGGCCGCCTACGGCGCCAAGTTCCCGAAGGCGGCCGCGAAGCTCACCGACGACCTCGACGAGCTGCTCGCGTTCTACGACTACCCCGCCGAGCACTGGATCCACCTGCGCACGACCAACCCCATCGAGTCGACCTTCGCCACGGTCCGCCACCGCACGAAGGTCACCCGCGGACCCGGATCACGCGCCGCCGGGCTCGCGATGGCGTTCAAGCTCATCGAAGCCGCCCAGGACCGCTGGCGCGCCGTGAACGGCCCACACCTCGTCGCGCTCGTCCGAGCCGGCGCCACCTTCATCCACGGCGAACTCGTCGAACGACCCGACGCCAGCCCCACAACCGCAGCCGCCTAAAAGATCTTCATCCACAGGTCTTGACTATTGCTCGACCCGGCCGGCTTGGTCGTTGTCGGCATCAGTGCCGCGAACCAGGGAACTGTGCAGCTCGGTCAGTAAGTTGAGGGTCAGCGGCCGGCCGTCGCGGCGCCAGGCGTACGCATGGGTGGCCATCCGCACGTAGTTCAGGATCTCGCGCAAGGTGGCGTCGCCCTGTTCCTCTTCCTCGTCGGCGGCGAGGACGGCCTCAAGCGGTGCGTACGTGCCTTCTAGGGCTGAGGTGGACTGAGCTTCACGGCGTAGCGTGGGCATGCTTAGCAGTTCAGAGTTCGGTAGCTGACGCACGTGCCGCGCTCGGCGCGCTCGACAGCTCCGCGCGTCAGC
>DATABL010000134.1:0-2726 GCA_036259595.1 Actinophytocola sp. | reverse complement strand
GCGCCGTTCGTCTGGCCGCTGGTCGGCAACGGCGCCGACACCTCCGGCGGCTCGGTGGTGAAGGTGCCGATGCCGTACCGCGAGTCGATGCGGGTGACCGTGCAGAAGGACCCGTTCTTCCACCACGTGTCCTACCGCGAGTTCGCCGACGCGTCCGGGGTCCGCACGTTCAACCCACGGGACGAGGCCCGCGACGTCGTGGAGCGGCTGCGCGGCTTCGGCCTGCGCGACCCGAAGCCGGGTCTGCGCGGTGCGCGGACCTCCTCGCACACCGCGGACCTCGCGCCCGGCGCGGCGGCGGAGTTCGCGTCGCTGGACGGCTCGGGGTGGATCACCGGCCTGCGGGTGCGGCTGCCGCAGGTGGTGGCGAGCCCGCGGGTGGTCGACGACGGGCGCGCGTTCGGCGCGGGCGGGTCGAGCACGTTCGAGGTCGCGGTCGACCGGCGCAACGACGGCGTCCGCCTGACCAGGCGGGTCGACCCGATCATCGCGAACCAGGTGGCGCGCCTGCTGGTCGACGGCGAGCCGGTGGCCGACTGGGACAGCGGGGCGGCGCGGCCGGCCGGCACCTGGGTGGACCAGGTGATCGACGTCCCGGCGTCGCTCACGCGCGGCAAGTCCCGGCTGCGGATCACCACCGAGTACGTGTCCTCCGCGCTGGACGTCAACGAGTTCCGCTACGACGTGCACAGCCACGTCGACGGCCGGTTCGTCCGGACCGACGTGCTGGACCTCGGGCCCGCGCACCCCGGCGAGGAGCAGGCGCACGAGTACTCGATCCGCAACCAGAGCTGGGAGGGCTCGCGCACCTACCGCTACCCGACCGACCAGGCCGAGGTGACCGCCTCGGACGCGGTCCTGGCCGGCGCGCGGCTGCGGATCACCTTCGACGGGAAGACCACCGTGGACGCCCCGGTCGGCGAGTTCTTCGGCTCCGGCATCGGCGAGTACGACACCCGCACGCTGTTCACCTCGATCGACGCGCGGCCCGATGGCTGGTACTCGGCGTGGTGGGCGATGCCGTTCCGGTCCGGCGCGACGGTCTCGCTGGTGAACGAGAGCGGCGAGCCGATCACCGGCGCGACCGTGGAGGTGACCTCGGCGCGCGACCGCGACGCCGGCGAGGGCCTCGAGTCCGGTGAGCTCGGGTACTTCCACGCCACCCACCACCGCGGACCGACCGTGCCCGACCAGTCGTGGAACTTCCTGACCACCGAGGGCTCGGGCGTGTTCTACGGCGTGACGCACTCGATGCGCGGCAACATCGCGTCCGGGAACCGGCGCAACTACCTGGAGGGCGACGAGCGGGTCTACGTGGACGGCGCGGCCACCCCGACCATGTACGGGACGGGCAGCGAGGACTTCTACGAGGCCGGCTGGTACTTCCGGGACGGCACCACGTACGTGATGCCGCTGGCCGGCAACCCGGCCCACGAGATGGACGGCGACGGCTGCCGGTACGACTGCACGGGCGCGTACCGGCTGATGGTCGGCGACGCGGTGTCGTTCGGCTCGTCACTGCGGTTCGACATCGAGCACGGCCCGCTGGACAACGAGCCGGCGGACTACAGCTCGACGGCGTACTGGTACGGACACTCGCGGGCGACGTTCACCGAGACCGACGCGGTCGACCTGGCCGACGCCGACTCCCGGTCCGCGCACCGGTACCGGGCCGACGGCGAGACCTCGGCTGCGCTGACCTCGACGTTCGAGGGCGTGGGCGACACGACGCCGGTGACCAGGGAGGTCACCTCGGCCACCGGCCGGGTCTCCTTCGAGCTGGAGGTCTCCCGGTCCAACGACGGCGTGCGGCTGCTGCGGCTCGGCGACCAGGGCGAGGCCTACCAGCGGGCGACCGTGTACGTGGACGACCGGCGGGTCGGGGAGTGGCTGCAGCCGCTGGGCAACCAGCACTCCCGCTGGCTCGAGGACAGCTTCGAGCTGCCCGCCTCGGCGACCTCCGGCAAGGACACGGTGACGGTCCGGATCGAGCCGGCCGACGACGCGCCGGCCTGGTCCGCGGCCCGCTACCGCGCCCTCTCCCGCGGCTGACGGTGAGGGTGCCCCTCGGGCGCGAGGGGCACCCTCAACCGCGGTGGGAGCTCTCGCGCTCGATGAGGCGGGCGCCGAGGGTGGTGGTCGTGGCGGCGCGGGTGTTGTCGGCGATCCGGGCGAGCAGCAGCTGGGCGGCCACGGTGCCGATCTCGTAGGCCGGCTGGGCCACCACGGTCAGGGGCGGGTCGACCAGCTCGGCCCACGGCACGTCGTCGAACGCGACCACGCCCACGTCCAGGCCGGGGCGGCGGGATCCCTCGCGGAGCGCCGCCAGGACGCCGATCGCCATCGCGCTGTTGGCCACCAGCAGTGCGTCCGGCGGCTCCGGCTGGCCGAGCAGGTCCTGCGCCGCCCGGTTCGCGCCGGCGGCCTTGAACTCGGTGCGCCGGACGAGCCGGGGGGATGTCTTCACCCGGGCGGCCCGCAGCGCGTCGCGGTACCCGGCGAGCCGGTCGTCGGCGGTGCGGACGCCGGCCGGGCCGGTGACGCAGCCGATCCGCTGGTAGCCCTGCGCCATCAGGTGCTCGGTCGCCTCGCGGGCGGCCAGCCGGGTGTCGACCAGGACGGTGTCGCTGGTGCGCTCCGGCAGCGGGCGGTCGACCGCGACCAGCGGCGTGCCGCGGTTGATCAGCAGGTCCACGTTCGTGGCGGTCGACGTGGGCGACATGATC
>DATABL010000133.1:0-7418 GCA_036259595.1 Actinophytocola sp. | reverse complement strand
CTCAAGCCACCCCCGACCGGCACGCGACCGTCCAGCCCCCGATGCCCACACGACGACTGCCGATCAACCGGACTGCCCGCACGCCCCCAAGATGATGCGAAGCCGTCGAGACCCCAGCTCACATTCGCTCGCGACCCCGAGGTCGAAAGAGTGGCGTCAAGACAGACAGAGCGGAGTCCGCGCCGGCCGTCACCCATGAGCCGCGCCAGCGTCCCCCGCGCACGGCCGACCCA
Source organism: Actinophytocola sp. (assembly GCA_036259595.1). Taxonomy (GTDB): domain Bacteria; phylum Actinomycetota; class Actinomycetes; order Mycobacteriales; family Pseudonocardiaceae; genus Actinophytocola. Next base: position 7,185 of record DATABL010000133.1, on the reverse strand, counting down.
GCACCACCCCGCCAACAACGGTGTCAGTGAACTCGCAGCGCAGCCGAGATTCGCTCCGCTCAGGGTGTCCCGAGCTTTCTGGCGGCGACGTCACGTCGCTTGTTCGCCTCGGGCGGCTGGGCCAGCGAGATGCCGGCCGTGGTGAGCATGTCGAGGTTCAGGTGCCAGTTGCGGGTCGATCGGCGTTGCCAGATCGCGAATGCCTCGGCAACGTGCGCACTGGCTTGGCTGGCGTTCATACCCGTAACGCCCATGAGGTGATCGAACGCCTGCTGTTCCTCGCCTTTGACCCGCGCGAACCCGTAATGGGTAGTGCGGTGGCAGCCGGAGCACAGAATGATCAGACGGCGCAGCGTCTGGGTGGTCGTGATGTCGTCGTAGTGCCACCGTTCGTGGGCTTCCAGCCATCGCTTGATTTCAGGGTCTTCTCGACAGTCGCAGGCTTCACATCGGAAGTTGGCGCGCAGGAGCAGCATGCGACGCAGGCGCTCCCAGTCCCGCTCGGTGACGCAATAGCGAACATTGGTGAACCAGCACGAGGTAGGGACCAGGTCAACGAACAACCCGGCGCCAAAAGTGCGATCCTCGCCCGGCAACAGGCTGGGAACGTCTGGCTGAGCCGCCCAACGGTCAAGTTCGGCCATGCCCGGCCTGGGCGCGTACCAGCGTTTCGCCGCCGGGTCCCAACGGGCACCCGCGGCCTTGGCCTGGTCTTTCTCGCTGAAAGGCACGTCCAGCCACATGCGTTCGCCGTCCACCTGTTCCTCCCTCGGGGTCGCCTGATGGGCCGGGCGCTGGCCTGATTACTCGCCGCGAGAATGCGGTGCGGCGGCGGTAACACACCTAGAACTGGTAGTACAGGAACGGGCTGAAGGTGCCGGTGGCGACGAGGATGGCGGCGTAGAACAGGCCCGCGGTCATCACGGTTACGCGGAGGACAGTGGCGGGGCGGCTGCGGGACGACTCCAGCAGCGGGCCGGTCGGGTGCGCTGGGAGGAACACGATCGCCAGGGCGGCCAGCAGGATCAGGGTGCGCTGGTTCGTGAACGCCTCGGCCACTACGTCGGTCGCGCCGGTGAAGTCTGGGAGGAGCATGTGGCCGATCATGGTCAGGGCCTGGGCCATGTCCGTCGAGCGGAAGAAGACCCAGCCGACCACTACCAGGGCGAACGTGAGGGCTCGGCGGGCGATCAACCTGCCCGGCGACGGCGGCGCCTTGTCCCAGTGGAAGCCGCGTTCGATGATCAGTAGGGCGCCGTGGTAGATGCCCCAGACCAGGTACGTCCAGTTCGCGCCGTGCCAGAAGCCGGTCAGGACGAAGATGATCGAGAGGTTTCGGTACGTCTTCGCGCTGCCTTGGCGGTTGCCGCCGAGCGGGATGTAGACGTAGTCGCGGAACCACCTCGACAGGGACATGTGCCAGCGGCGCCAGAACTCCGTGACCGTCACCGACGAGTACGGGCGGGCGAAGTTCTCCGGCAACCGGAAGCCGAGCATGCGGGCCAGGCCGATGGCCATGTCCGAGTAACCCGAGAAGTCGAAGTAGAGCTGGAGGGTGTAGGTGAGCGCGCCCAGCCACGCGGTCGCGAACGTCATCTCGTCGTTGGGGGTCGCGAAGCAGGCGTCGACGACCGGGCTGAGCGAGTCGGCGATGATGGCCTTCTTGCACAGGCCCAGCGCGAACCTGGGGAACCCCGCCGCGATGTCGTCCAGGCGGTGGGTGCGCTCCTGCGGCAGCTGGTCGGCGATCTCCCGGTACCGCACGATCGGGCCGGCGATCAGCTGCGGGAACATCGAGATGTACGTCGCGTACGCCACCGGCTGGCGCAGCGCGGGCCGCTCGCCTCGGTAGATGTCCACCACGTACGAGATGTTGTGGAACGTGTAGAACGAGATGCCGATCGGCAGCAGCAGGTGCACCACCGGGAAATCGCCGCCGAACAGCCGGGCGAAGCCGTCCAGCTGCATCGTCAGGAACCCGGCGTACTTCCACACCACGAGCGTCGCCACGTCGAACACGATCACCGCGATCAGCAGCGCCCGCCTGCGCCGCGCCGCCAACGCCCAGTCGTCGGGCTCCAGCGCCTGACCCGCGAAGAAGTTCACCACCATGGTGACCAGCAGCAGGATCGTGGTCGCCCCGGCACCCACCGCGTAGAACGTGAGGCTCGCCACCGCGACGATGCCGTTGCGCCAACTCCGCGGGCACGCCAGCACGAGCGCGAGCACGAGCGGCATGAAAATCCACAGGAATAACGGGCCGGCGAACGACATCCCCCTACCTCACCTCCCCAGACAAGGACGCCTGACCCTATCGGAGAGGTTCGGGCCTCAGGTTCGGCCCGCCACTCGTCTGCGCCTTGCCACCTCGGCGAGCACGACGCCGGCCGCGACCGACGCGTTCAGTGACTCGACGCCGGCCGCCATTGGGATCGACACGGTCTGGTCGCACGTCTCGCGCACCAGGCGGGACAGGCCGCGACCCTCCGAGCCGACGACCACCACCAGCGGTGACGTGGCCAGCGTCAAGTCATCCACCGTGCCCGTGCCGTCGGCGTCGAGGCCGACGATCATCAGGCCCGCTTCGGCGTACTGGCGCAGGGTCCTGGTGAGGTTCGTCGCGAGCGCCACCGGGAGCTTTGCCGCGGTGCCCGCGGACGTACGCCACGCCACGGCCGTCACGCCGGCGCTGCGCCGCTGCGGGAGCACGACGCCGTTCGCGCCGAACGCCGCCGCCGAGCGGATCACGGCACCCAGGTTGCGCGGGTCGGTCACACCGTCGAGCGCCACCAGCAGGGGCGGCTCGGCCGAGTCGGACACCGTGTCCAGCAGGTCGTCCGGGTGCGCGTACTCGAACGGCGGCATCTGCAGCGACAGGCCCTGGTGCAGCGCGCCGCCGGTGAGCCGGTCGAGCTCCGGCTTGGCCACCTCCAGCACCGAGATGCCCCGGTCGGCCGCCAGGCGCACGGCCTCGGTCACCCGGTCGTCGGCGTCCACGCCGAGCTGCACGTACAGCGCCGTGGCCGGCACGTCGGCGCGCAGGCACTCCACCACCGGGTTGCGGCCGGCGACCAGCTCGCTCGTCGGCTTGTCCTTCGAACGCCGCTGGGCCGCCTTCGCCTGCGCGGTCGCGCGCCGCTGCGCGGGGTGGCCGGGGCGCATGGTGGCGCGCGGGGTCGGACCCTTGCCCTCCAGCCCCTTGCGCCGCTGCCCGCCGGAGCCGGCGACGGCGCCCTTCTTCGTGCCGGTCTTGCGGATCGCGCCCCGGCGCCTGGAGTTTCCCGCCACGTCAACTGTCCTTAAATGTCCACTGTGGACCGTCAGGGGTGTCCTCGACGGTGATGCCCGCGGCCAGCAGCCGGTCGCGGATCGCGTCGGCGGTGGCGAAGTCGCGGTCGGCGCGGGCCGCCTGGCGAGCGTCCAGCTGGGCGCGGACCAGACTGTCGAGCGCCCCGGCGGCCGCGGAGTCCGACGACGCCGACCACCGCTCCGACAACGGGTCCAGCCCCAGCACGTCGGTCTGCGCCCGCACCGTGGCGGCCGCCGCGCGCGCGCCGGCGTCGTCGCCCGCGTCGAGCGCGGTGAAGCCCTGCCGCACGGTGCCGTGCACCGCCGCCAGCGCGGCCGGGGTGCCGAGGTCGTCGTCCATGGCCGCCGCGAACTCGGGCCCGACCTCGCCGAGCGAGACCGAGCCCGTACGCACGGCCACCTTCTGCACGAACGACTCGACGCGCTGGTAGGCCCGCACCGACTCCTCCAGCGCGGCCTCGGAGAACTCGAGCGTCGACCGGTAGTGCGGCGCGACCAGGTGGTACCGCAGCTCCTGCGGCCGGTACGTGCTCACCAGCGCCGGGATCGACACCACGTTGCCGAGCGACTTCGACATCTTCTCGCCGGCCATGCCGACCAGCCCGTTGTGCATCCAGAACCGCGCGAACCCGTCGCCGGCCGCGCGGGACTGCGCCAGCTCGTTCTCGTGGTGCGGGAACACCAGGTCGAGCCCGCCGCCGTGGATGTCGAACTCGCTGCCCAGGTACGTCAGCGCCATCGCCGAGCACTCCAGGTGCCAGCCGGGGCGCCCCGGGCCCCACGGCGTCGGCCACGACGGCTCGCCGGGCCGGGCGCCCTTCCACAGCGTGAAGTCGCGACCGTCGCGCTTGCCCGCGCCGGCCGACTCGCCCTGCTGCACCTCGTCGAGCTTCTGCCCGGACAGCGACCCGTACTCCGGGTAGGAGCACACGGCGAAGTACACGTCGCCGGCCGAGGCGTACGCGTGCCCGCGGTCGATCAGCCGCTCCATCAGCTCGACCATCTGCGAGACGTGCCCGGTGGCGCGCGGCGCGATCGTGGCCGGCAGCACGCCGAGCGTGTCGTAGGCCTCGTCGAACGCGCGCTCGAACGTCGCCGACCACTGCCACCAGGGCGTGTCGTGCTGGGCGGCCTTGGTGAGGATCTTGTCGTCGATGTCGGTGACGTTGCGCACCAGGGTGACCGCGAGACCCGCGTGGGTGAGCCAGCGGCGCAGCACGTCGTAGTTCAGCGCGCTGCGCACGTGTCCGATGTGCGGGGGCCCCTGCGGCGTCGGCCCACACACGTAGATCGACGCCGTCCCGTTCCGCACGGGGTGGAACTCCCGCACGCTCCGGCTCGCGCTGTCGAACAGGTGCAGCAATTCCGCCTCCCCGAATTTGTCCCTGTTGGTCGCGTTGGGCAGTGCGCGATCGGCTTGGTCACGTACTTGTGGCTGGCGTGCGTCACGTTCCCCTGAGGTGACGGTTGCGGAGGTTGACAGAAGCATCCCGCCGCAGGTCGGTGACGCCGCTCGCCCGTGTCGACCCGAAGCCTAGTCGTGGGGTACGACACACGCCGTGGCCACCGCCGCGACGCCCTCGCCGCGGCCGGTCAGGCCGAGTCCGTCGGTGGTGGTGCCGGACACCGAGACCGGTCCGCCGGCCGCCGCCGACAGCACCCGCTCGGCCTCCGCGCGCCGGGTGCCGATCCTGGGCGCGTTGCCGATGACCTGCACGGCGGCGTTGCCGACCCGGTAGCCGGCGGCCTCGACCCGCGCCCGCACCTCGCCGAGCAGCGTCACCCCGTGCGCCCCGGACCAGCGCGGGTCGCCGGTGCCGAACACGGCGCCGACGTCGCCGAGGCCGACCGCGGACAGCAGCGCGTCGCACAGCGCGTGCGCGGCGACGTCCCCGTCGGAGTGTCCGGCGCAGCCGTCGACGCCGTCCCAGCGCAGGCCCGCGATCCAGCACTCCCGGCCGGCCTCGACCGGGTGCACGTCGGTGCCGACGCCGACCCGGGGGATCACGGGCGCGCCCCGAACAGGGCCCGCGCCACCTGGAGGTCGAACGGGGTGGTGATCTTCATGGCGGCAGGATGCCCCGGCACGGTCGACACCGGCACCCCGACCCGCTCGGCGAGCCCCGCGTCGTCGGTCGCCTGGCCGCACTCGGCCGCGTAGCAGCGGCGCAGCACGTCGACCTGGAAGCCCTGCGGGGTCTGCACGGCCCGCAGGTCGGCCCGGTCCACGGTGGCGGTGACGACGCCGTCGGGGTCCACCCGCTTGACCGTGTCCGCGACCGGCAGTGCCGGCACGACCGCCGGCGCGCCGCCGGCGACCTCGGCGACCACGGCCCGGACCAGCTCCGGCGGGGTGAAGGCCCGCGCGGCGTCGTGCACGAGCACGATCTCGACATCCGGCGACTCGCCCAGCGCGGCGTCCAACGCCAGGCGCACCGACTCGGTACGGTCGGCACCACCGGGCACGACGAGCGCGTCCGCGCCGGCCTCGGCCAGCACGCCGCGCATGATGTCCACTGAGGACGACGGGGCCGCGACGACGACACGCCGCACACAACCCGCACTGAGCAGGCCGCGTACGGCGTGTACGACGAGGGGAACCCCGTGGACCGGCACGAGTGCCTTGGGGCCCTTGTCGCCGAGGCGCTCGCCTCGCCCCGCAGCGGGAACGAGCGCGACGGCGGATGTGATTCGGTTGTCGTTCAGGGCGGCTAGACGGACGCCGTGGCGAGGACCTCGTCGAGGATGACCTCGGCCTTGCCCTCGTCCGTGCCCTCGGCCAGCGCCAACTCGCTGACCAGGATCTGTCGCGCCTTGGCGAGCATGCGCTTCTCGCCGGCGGACAGTCCGCGATCCTTCTCGCGCCGCCAGAGGTCGCGCACCACTTCGGCCACCTTGTTCACGTCGCCCGAGGCGAGCTTCTCGAGGTTGGCCTTGTACCGCCGGGACCAGTTGGTCGGCTCCTCGGTGTGAGGAGCACGCAGAACATCGAAGACCCGGTTGAGACCCTCTTGACCGACGACGTCCCGTACACCGACGATCTCGGCGTTGTCAGCGGGAACGCGTACGGTGAGATCACCCTGCGCGACCTTCAGGACGAGGTACTTCTTCTCCTCGCCCTTGATCACGCGGGTCTCGATTGCTTCGATGAGTGCGGCACCGTGGTGCGGGTAGACGACGGTCTCTCCGACCTTGAAAACCATGTGTCCTCTGCCCCTTTCGCTGCATCCATCTTAACACGTACGGCGGAAGGGGTGTATCCGGCCCGTCAACCGTTACCGCAGGTCAGCGGCCGCGTGAGGGAACAGACTGGGGCTTGACAAATCCGCTCGAGGCGTGCTCCAGCGTCGCCGTAGGGGAATGTGCTCCACGTCGCGGGCAATCCACAGTGGACGCGAGTTCGGGTGGACCACTCGACCGGGGTGTCGGCGCCCCCCGCTACCCTTCCGCGTGAGTAGGCATGCCCGAGGAAGGACCGCGATGCTGAGTCGTTCGACCGGACCGCTGCGCACGATCCTGCCGGCGGTGGCCGTGGGCCTCGCCGCGCTGCTGGCCGGTTGCGGTGCCGGGCAGGTCACGCAGACCGACTCCATGCCGCCCGCGATCAACGGCAACAACGGCGACGTCGGCGAGATCGCCCTGCGCGACGTGCGGATCGCCCACCCCGACTCGGACGGCTACACGGCCGGCGAGCAGGCCCCGCTGACGCTCACGATCGTCAACGAGGGCCGCGAGGACGACGAGCTCGTCGCGGTGTCCAGCCCGGCCGCGACCGACGTCACGCTGGTCGGCAACCCCAGCCTGCCCGGCCACACCGCGCTGCGGGTGATCGTGCCGGAGGAGCCGGTCGAGGAGTCGAGCGCGTCCGCCGAGCCC
>DATABL010000132.1:0-2069 GCA_036259595.1 Actinophytocola sp. | reverse complement strand
CCCCGACTTCCGTCTCGGTACCGTGTTGGCCACCAGCTTCACGGCGACTCTGACGGAGCGTCATGGCAACGCGGTGGAGCGCATTCCCACGCCGCAGCGACTCGTCGACTGGCTGGCGGTGAACGGCCTGGCCGTGGACTCCTGTACCACCGCCCAGTTCGAACTCGCCAGGGAACTGAGGGAGTCGATCCATGCCGCCGCGACGGCCACCGCGATCCAGGACCCGCTCCCGGCGTCCGCTATCCACGTCATCAATGACTGCAGCATTCGGGGTCGGGCGGCGGCTGTCCTGACGCCCGAGGGAAAACGTCGGTGGCAGCTCAGCTCGGCTTCCTGCGTAGAAGATGCGCTCAGCGTGATCGCCGCCGATGCGATCAGCATCCTCGCGGGCGAACGAGACGGGAAGCTGGCCTTGTGCGCGTCGCCGACCTGTCGAGCCGCCTTCTTCGACACCAGTCAGAGTCGCACCCGCAAGTGGTGTGACATGAACACGTGCGGGAATCGGCAGAAGAAGGCGCGCTTCACCGCCAACCAGCGCAAGAACGGGTCTGCCGCAGGTGGCGGTCCCACCTGATCGTGCATCCCGCTCAGCGAGCTGCGGCGACCGGCCCGAACGCCGAGAGCGCGACACCCTGCCAGCGCTCCCACTCGGCGATCCGCGCCATGTGCTCCTCGCGCACCGGCTCGAAGGACCTGCCGAAGAAGACCCGCAGCGGCGGCTCCTCCGCGTCGACGACCGCGAACAGCGCCGGGGCCGTCGCCGCCGGGTCCCCGGTCTCGAAGGCGTCCGCGTCGGCCCGGAGCCGGTCGTAGGCCGCGATGGGCGTGCTCTGGCGGGAACCGACGTCCAGCCACCCCGTGCCGTACGGGCCGGGTTCGACGTTGGTCACCCGGATCCCGAGGTTGCGCACCTCCTTGACGAGGGACTCGCTCAGGCCCTCGAGCGCCCACTTCGACGCGTGGTAGGCGCCGATGCCGGGATAGGCCCGGACGCCGCCCTCGCTGGTGACGTTGACCAGGTGCCCTGAGCCCTGCTCGCGCATGATCGGTAGGGCGGCCTGCAGGACCCAGAGCGCACCGAAGAAGTTCGTCTCCATCTGGGCGCGGATCTCGGCCTCGGTGAGCTCCTCGACCGCGCCGAAGTGCCCGTAGCCCGCGTTGTTCACCACCACGTCCAGCCGGCCGAACCGGTCGGCGGTCCGGCGGACCGCCTCGAACACCGCGTCCCGGTCGGTCACGTCGAGGCGCAGCGGCAGCAGGGCGTCGCCGTGGGTCGTGACCAGGTCGTCGAGGGTCCGGGGATCGCGCGCGGTGGCGGCGACCAGGTCCCCGCGCCGGAGTGCCGCCTCGGTCCAGATGCGGCCGAAGCCGCGGGATGCGCCGGTGACGAACCAGACCTTGTCGCTCGTTTCCACGCACCCAGCCTCCGCCGTCACGAGGTGTGCGACAAGCGATGCTTTCGCACATAACGCATGAGTGATCCGCATACGCTCACGTCATGGCCGAGATGACGCTCGTCGGGCTCCGCGTCGTGCACGAGGTCGCGCGGCAGGGATCGTTCAGCGCCGCGGCGGTCTCACTGGGCTACACGCAGTCCGCGGTGTCCCGCCAGGTCGGAGCCATGGAGTCGGCCGCGGGCACGACCCTGTTCGAGCGCCTCGCCCGGGGGGTGCGGCCGACGGCGGCGGGTGTGGTCGTGGCCCGGCGCGCGGCACGGATCCTCGGTGAGGTCGACGGCGCGCTGGAGGAGGTCTCCGGGGTGCGCGACCGGCTCGCCGGTCGCCTGGTCGTCTCGGGCTTCCCCGCCGCAGCAGCGGTCCTGCTGCCCCGCGCGATCGCCCTGCTCGGCAGGCGGCACCCCGATCTCCAGGTGGAACTGCAGGAGGCGGCGAGCCCGGTCCAGCTGCGGCGGTTGCGGTCCGGGCGGATCGAGGTCGCGCTGGTGGCCACGGGGGAGGCGATGCCGGCGCAGGATCTGGCCGGCCTGCGCCGCGAGGCGGTGACGGTTCCGCGTGGCCCCGGGATCGCCGTGGCGACCGGCCACCGGCTGGCGGACCGGGAGGTCGTCA
>DATABL010000131.1:0-1884 GCA_036259595.1 Actinophytocola sp. | reverse complement strand
GACACGATGTCCTTGTTGCCGGTGGCCGTGATGATGATGTCGGCCTGGCCGATCACGTCCTCCAGGCGTGCCACCTGGTGGCCCTCCAGCAGCGCCTGCAGCGCGCAGATCGGGTCCGCCTCGGCGACGATGACGCGGGCGCCCTGGCCTGCGAGCGCTTCTACGGAGCCCTTGCCGGTGTCGCCGTAGCCGCAGACGACCGCGACCTTGCCGCCGATCAGCACGTCGGTGCCGCGGTTGAGCCCGTCGAGCAGCGAGTGCCGGATCCCGTACTTGTTGTCGAACTTGCTCTTGGTGACCGAGTCGTTGACGTTGATCGCCGGGAACAGCAGCAGCCCCTGCTCGGCCAGCTGGTAGAGCCGGTGGACACCGGTGGTGGTCTCCTCGGTGACTCCGCGGACGTCCGAGGCCACCGTGGTCCAGCGCTTCGGGTCCTCGGCCAGCGAGCGGCGCAGCGTGTCGAGGATGATCCGGTACTCGTCGGAGACCGTCAGGTCCTCGTCGTCGACGGTCGGGACGACGCCGGTCCTCTCGAACTCGACGCCCTTGTGCACCAGCAGGGTGGCGTCACCGCCGTCGTCGAGGATCATGTTCGGGCCGACGACGTTGCCGGCCTCGTCGGTGAACTTGAACAGCTGCTCGGTGCACCACCAGTACTCCTCCAGCGTCTCGCCCTTCCAGGCGAACACCGGGACACCCTTCGGCTCCTCGGGGGTGCCGTTCGGGCCGACGACGATCGCGGCGGCCGCGTGGTCCTGGGTGGAGAAGATGTTGCAGGACACCCAGCGCACATCGGCGCCGAGCGAGACCAGCGTCTCGATCAGCACGGCGGTCTGCACGGTCATGTGCAGCGAACCGGCGACGCGCGCCCCGTGCAGCGGGCGGGCCTCGGCGTACTCGCGGCGCAGCTCCATCAGGCCGGGCATCTCGTGCTCGGCGAGCCGGATCTCCTTGCGGCCGAACTCGGCCAGGCCGAGGTCGGCGACGGCGAAGTCGATGCCGCCTCGGGTCTGCAGCCTGCTGCTGACATCGGCAGTGGCGGTCATGGGGTGGTAACGCCTCCTCGTTGGCTGGTGCGGGCGGCCACGGTACTCGCCGGGCCGGAACGGGCACGACGAACGGCACTCCCCTCGACTGGACGCCGATGAGAGTGCCGTCGGTCGGTGAGATCTGGGTGCATCGACCTGCCTCCCGGAACGGGTGCAGGCGCCCTTCGTGGGATGTCGGGTCGAGCGTGGCGGGTCCATCCGGCCCGTCGCAGCGCCTCTCGACCCGACTGGGATTGCCCCTCCAGCATCCCCAGCGGCGCCGCGGGCGTCAACCCAGCAGGTGGTCGCGCAGGACGGCCTCGGCAGCCGTCACCCGCCCGCCGCGCGGCGAACAACCCGGCAGGCACCCGGCTCGGCGACGACAACCCGCGGCGAGGAGGGCGTGGAGGGGTGCGCGAGGACGGGGCGCTGCGCGCGGTCTTCGGGCTCGCACCGCGGGCGCTGGCGGAGCGGATCGCGAACGACCCCGCCTTCGCGCGGTTCCGCGCCGCGCTGGCCGCGTTCCTCGACGAGTACGGGCACCGCGAGACCTCCAGCATGCTGCTGATGTCGGCACCGACGTGGGGCGAGGTCCCGGCCACGGTACTGGGCATGGTGAAGGTCCTCGTCGAGGACGCCCGACCCGCGGCGGCCGACGACCGCGCCGAGCGGGCCGAGCAGCAGCTGCTCGGCGACCCGCTGGTGCGCCTCTCCGGCTCCGCCGACCGGGTCCGCCGGCTGCTGGCCGACGCGCGCGCCGGCATCGCCTTCCGGGAGGACACCCACTTCCACGCCACGCGCGCGCTGCCCGTACTGCGCCGCGCGTTCCTGGATGGGACGCCGGATGACCGCCGCC
>DATABL010000130.1:0-4211 GCA_036259595.1 Actinophytocola sp. | reverse complement strand
AAGTTCTGGACCCCGGGCGGCTCGTCCACCCCGCTGTTCACCGCCGAGCACCTCGACGTCCCGCTGGACTTCGAGGGCGCCGCGGAGGCCGGCTCGATGCTCGGCACCACCGCGGTCATGGTGTTCAACGAGACCGTGTCGGTGCCGTGGGCCGTGATGAAGTGGACCGAGTTCTACGAGCACGAGTCCTGCGGCAAGTGCACCCCCTGCCGGGAGGGCACCTACTGGCTGGCCGGGATCCTGCAGCGGATGGTCGACGGCCGGGGCACCGAGTCCGACATCGAGACGCTGCTGGACATCTGCGACAACGTGCTCGGCCGCTCGTTCTGCGCGCTGGGCGACGGCGCGGTCAGCCCGATCACCAGCGGCATCAAGTACTTCCGGGACGAGTTCCTCGCGCTGTGCGACCGGAACAAGGCCGCCCCGGTAACCCCTGCGCTCGCGGGAGCACACTGACATGACAGCGATCGAAGAGAAGCCGGAGACGCAGGTCCCCGAGGGGCATGTGAAGCTGACCATCGACGGGGTCGAGGTCGTCGCGCCCAAGGGTGAGCTGCTGATCCGCACCGCGGAGCGGCTCGGCACCGTCATCCCCCGGTTCTGCGACCACCCGCTGCTCGACCCGGCCGGCGCCTGCCGCCAGTGCCTGGTCGAGGTCGAGATGGGTGGCCGGCCGATGCCCAAGCCGCAGGCGTCCTGCACGATGACCGTCGCCGACGGCATGGTGGTCAAGACCCAGCGGACCTCGCCGGTGGCCGACAAGGCCCAGCAGGGTGTGATGGAGCTGCTGCTCATCAACCACCCGCTGGACTGCCCGGTCTGCGACAAGGGCGGCGAGTGCCCGCTGCAGAACCAGGCGATGGCGCACGGCCGCACCGACTCCCGGTTCGTGGAGACGAAGCGGACCTTCGCCAAGCCGATCCCGGTGTCCACCCAGGTGTTGCTGGACCGCGAGCGCTGCGTGCTCTGCCAGCGCTGCACCCGCTTCTCCGACCAGATCGCCGGCGACCCGTTCATCGACCTGCTCGAGCGCGGCGCGCACCAGCAGGTCGGCATCGCGCAGGACAAGCCGTTCCAGTCCTACTTCTCCGGCAACACCATCCAGATCTGCCCGGTCGGCGCGCTCACCAGCGCCGCCTACCGGTTCCGGTCCCGGCCGTTCGACCTGGTGTCCACGCCGAGCGTCTGCGAGCACTGTTCGTCGGGCTGCGCGGAGCGCACCGACTGGCGGCGCGGCAAGGTGATGCGCAAGCTCGCCGGCGAGGACGCCGAGGTCAACGAGGAGTGGATCTGCGACAAGGGTCGGTTCGCGTTCCGGTACATCACCGCGGCCGACCGGATCACCCGGCCGATGGTGCGCGACGCCGAGACCGGTGAACTGGTCGAGGCCTCCTGGACCGACGCGCTGCGGGCCGCGGCCGACGGGCTCGCGAAGGCCCGGGACGGCCGGGGGGCGGGCGTGCTGACCGGCGGCCGGCTGACCGTCGAGGACGCCTACGCCTACGCCAAGTTCGCCCGGGTCGCGCTCGGCACCAACGACATCGACTTCCGGGCCCGTGCGCACTCCGCGGAGGAGCTGGAGTTCCTCGCCTCCCGGGTGGTCGGCGGCACGCCGGAGACCGGGGTGACGTTCCGCGCGATCGAGGCCGCGCCCGCGGTGCTCTGCGTGGCGCTGGACCCCGAGGAGGAGGCGCCGATCGTCTTCCTGCGGCTGCGCAAGGCGGCCCGCAAGCGCACCACCAAGGTGTTCCACATCGGACAGTGGACCTCGCCGGCGGTGCGCAAGACGATCAAGCCGCACGGCCGGGACAAGCCGGGCGTCGGCACGCTGCTGGCCTGCCCGCCCGGTGGCGAGGCGGCCGCGGTCGACAGTCTGCCCACGCACGCGCCGGACGTGGTCGACGCGCTCGGCGGCGCGGGTGCGGTCATCCTGGTCGGCGAGCGCGCCGCCCAGGTGCCCGGACTGCTCACCGCGCTGGTGTCGCTGGCCGAGTCCAGCGGCGCCCGGCTCGCCTGGATCCCGCGCCGGGCGGGGGAGCGCGGCGCGCTCGACGCCGGTGCGGCCCCGACGCTGCTGCCCGGCGGCCGGCTGGTCACCGACTCCGCCGCCCGCGCCGAGGTCGAGCGCAGCTGGGGCCTCGACGCCGGCACGCTGCCCGCCGCCGCCGGCCGCGACACCACCGGGATCCTCGCCGCGGCGGCCGCGGGTGAGCTGGACGGCCTGCTCGTCGGCGGCGTCGAGGTCGACGACCTGCCCGACCCGGTGCTCGCCGACGAGGCGCTGGCGAAGGCCGGGTTCGTGGTCAGCCTGGAGCTGCGGGCGAGCGCGGTCACCGCGCACGCCGACGTGGTACTCCCGGTCGCCCCGGCCACCGAGAAGGCCGGCACCTTCGTCAACTGGGAGGGCCGGCTCCGCCCGTTCGGCACCACCATGGAGGGCACCGGCGCGCTCCCGGACTGCCGGGTGCTCGACACCCTCGGCGTCGAGATGGACGTCGACCTGTTCACCCAGACCCCGCAGGCGTCCGCGGCCGACCTGGCCCGGCTGCCCGCCGTGGTGCGCGGCGCCGCCCCGCCGGTGGTGCCCGCCGGGTCTCCCGAGGACGCCGGCGAGGGCCGGGCGCTGCTCGCGACCTGGCGGCAGCTGCTGGACAACGGCTCGCTGCAGTCCGACGAGCCGCACCTGGCCGGCACCGCGCGCCCGGTGGTCGCCCGGCTCAACCCGGCCACCGCCGAGCGGCTCGGCCTGAACGGGAACCCGACGGCGACGGTGAAGACCGAACGCGGTTCGATCACCCTGCCGGTCGAGTACGCGGACCTGCCGGACGGCGTCGTCTGGCTGCCCGCGAACTCCGGCCCGGGCAGCATCCGGCGCGTACTCGGCGCCGGCCATGGCGACATCGTGTCGGTGACCGCCGAGAACCTGCTGACCGGCGCCGCGAGCAAGCCAGCGACCCAACCAGGAGGCGAGTCATCTTGACCAGGGCCGAACTCCTCGCCGACGACCCGCTCTGGCTGATCCTGATCAAGGTCGTGGTCCTGCTCCTCCTGGGGCCGATCATCACCGTGTTCATGATCGTCTGGGAGCGCAAGGCCATCGGCCGGCTCCAGCAGCGGCCCGGCCCGAACCGGGTCGGCCCCGGTGGCTACTTCCAGTCCATCGCGGACGCGATCAAGCTGCCGTTCAAGGAGCAGATCATCCCGGCCAGCGCGGACCGGAAGGTGTACTTCCTCGCACCGGTGATCGCCACGGTCCCGGCGATCCTGGCGTTCTCGGTGATCCCGTTCGGACCCGAGGTGTCGATCTTCGGCGAGCGCACCGTGTTGCAGCTGGTCGATCTGCCGGTCGGCGTGCTGGTGCTGCTGGCCTGCTCGTCGCTGGGCGTGTACGGGATCGTGCTCGCCGGCTGGTCGTCCGGGTCGCCCTACCCGCTGCTCGGCGGGCTGCGCTCGGCGGCGCAGGTGATCTCCTACGAGATCGCGATGGGGCTGTCGATCGTCGGCGTGGTGCTCTACGCGCAGTCGCTGTCCACCGGCGACATCGTGAACGCCCAGTCCACGGGCTGGTTCTTCTACCTGTTGCCGTTCAGCTTCGTGATCTACCTGATCTCGATGGTCGGTGAGACCAACCGGGCGCCGTTCGACCTCCCCGAGGCCGAGTCCGAGCTCGTCGGCGGCTTCCACACCGAGTACAGCTCGATGAAGTTCGCGCTGTTCTTCCTCGCCGAGTACACGAACATGGTGGTCGTCTCGGCGTTCGCCACCACGCTGTTCCTCGGCGGGTACATGGCCCCGTGGCCGATCTCGCTGATCGGCGACAACTACTTCAACAGCGGCTGGTGGCCGATCCTCTGGTTCTTCGGCAAGACGTTCATGCTGCTGTTCGCCTTCATCTGGCTGCGCGCGACGCTGCCGCGGTTCCGCTACGACCAGTTCATGCGGATCGGCTGGAAGGTGCTGGTGCCGCTGAACCTGGTGTGGATCGTGCTGATCGCCGGGCTGCGGGCCATCCGCGGCGAGTCGGACGTCTCGACCGGCCAGATCCTCACCTACGGCGGCATCGTCATCCTGGTGATCATCGGCCTGAGCTTCGCCTTCGACCGCGGCCGGGTCGTCGAGGACACCGACCAGGTGCCGATCACCGGCGGCGGCTATCCGGTCCCGCCGCTGGACCTGGAGATACCCAAGGCACCGAAACGCAAGGCGGTCCG
>DATABL010000129.1:0-17741 GCA_036259595.1 Actinophytocola sp. | reverse complement strand
CCCGGGCGCGATGACCGGCGCGCAGGCGCCCGGTGCCGCCCCCGACCAGCGCCCGGCAGCCGCGGCGGCCGGTGGTGGCGGCGCGGGCGGCGGTGGCGGCCAGCCGACCACGATGGGCGGGATGCCCATGGGCGGCATGGGCGCGGGCGGCCAGGGCGGCGGCGACCAGACCCGGCAGAGCAAGTGGCGCACCACGGGCTCACTGTTCGACGACCAGGACCCCGCCGCGAACTTCAGCGGCGTGGTGGGCCGAGACCCGTCGGAGAAGCCCGCCAAGCGCTGATGCCGTGACGGTGACCTTCAGGGCGTCCCGGAGGTCACCGTCACGCCGCCTGCGCGGTCTCGATGACGGTGCCCCTGACGTCGGCGTCGAGGACGGGGGCGTACTTGCGGTCGCCGGCCAGGTGGACCAGGAAGAACGCGGTCAGCAGGACGCGGGCCACGCGTTGGGTGGCGTGCTCGGCCTTGCCGGGGAGCAGCAGGTTCGACCAGTGGCGGCCCTCGGTGAAGCCCATGTGCGTCGCCTTGGGGACGGTTCGCAGGCTCGCCTCGCCGGCCCAGTTGGACGCGATCAGGCTCGCGTGCCCCACCGCCGGCGCCACCAGGTCCTTGCCCGCCGCCAGGTGCAGGGACGGCATGCCGCACCGGGCGGCCGCGTCGGTCGCGAACGGCTTGGTCTGGGTCGCGGCCAGCGTCGCCACCGCCCGGACCCGGGAGTCCTCGGCCGCCGCCAGGACCGCGCAGCCCGCACCCACCGAGTGCCCGGCCAGGCCCAGCTTGCCGGCGTCCACGCTGATCGAGCCGTCGCCCAGGCGGACCCCGGTGCACACGTCCAGCGCCGTCCGCAGGTCCGCGGCGAACAGCCGGTGCGACGCCAGCGGCCCGAGTTGCGTGCCGGGCGCCGCCACGACGAACCCCCACGACGCCAGGTGCCGCAGCAGCCCTCGGTACCGCACCGGCGGCTGCAGCCACCCGTGCCCGAACGCCACCGCCGGCAACCCGCGGCCCGCGGTCGGCGTGTGCACCACCCCGGGCAACCCCACCAGCGCGAGGTCACCGCGCAGCACCCGGTGCGGCCCCTGGTGGGACAGCTCCTCGACGAGGTGCTTCGCCTTGTTCGCCAGCCTGGTCGCCATGGTCGGTGACCCTATCGAGATCCGGGGCGCCCCGCCCCCGCCCGGCCTCGTTACGCTCTGACGAGTGTGCGGAATCGTGGGATACGTAGGGCATCGCCCCGCTCTCGACGTCGTCCTGGACGGCTTGCGGCGGCTCGAGTACCGCGGGTACGACTCGGCCGGCGTCGCCGTTCTAGCTGGTCAGAGCCTCGCGGTGGAGCGGAAGGCGGGACGGCTGGCCAACCTGGAGGCCCGGCTCGACGAGGTCGGGCGGGACGGGTTCGCGGGCACGGCCGGCATGGGCCACACCCGCTGGGCCACGCACGGCCCGCCGGTCGACCGCAACTCCCACCCGCACCGCGACGTGGCCAACCGGGTCGCCGTGGTGCACAACGGGATCATCGAGAACTTCGCGGCCCTGCGCGCCGAGCTGGAGGCCGGCGGGGTCGAGTTCGCGAGCGACACCGACACCGAGACCGTCGCCCACCTGGTCGGGCACGCCTACGCCGCCGGCGACACCGCGGGTGACCTCCCGGCCAGCGTCCGCGCGGTCTGCCGCCGGCTCGACGGCGCGTTCACGCTGGTCGTGACGCACGTCGACCAGCCCGACCTGATCGTCGCCGCCCGCCGGTCGTCGCCGCTGGTGGTGGGGCTCGGCGAGGGGGAGACCTTCGTCGCCTCCGATGTCGCCGCGTTCATCGAGCACACCCGCGACGCCGTCGAGCTGGGCCAGGACCAGGTGGTCACGATCACCCGCGACGGCTACCGGGTCACCGACTTCCGCGGCGAGGACGTCGACACCCGCCCGTTCCGCGTGGACTGGGACCTCTCGGCCGCCGAGAAGGGCGGCCACGAGTACTTCATGCTCAAGGAGATCGAGGAACAGCCGACGGCGCTGGCCGACACGCTGCGCGGCCACTTCGCCGGCGGCCGGATCGTCCTCGACGAGCAGCGCATGTCCGACCAGGACCTGCGGGACGTCGACAAGGTCTTCGTGGTCGCCTGCGGCACCGCCTACCACTCCGGCCTGGTCGCCAAGTACGCCATCGAGCACTGGACCCGGCTGCCCGTCGAGGTCGAGCTGGCCTCGGAGTTCCGCTACCGCGACCCGGTGCTCGACCGGGACACCCTGGTCGTCGCCGTGTCGCAGTCCGGGGAGACCGCCGACACGCTGGAGGCCGTGCGGCACGCGCGCGAGCAGAAGGCCCGGGTGCTCGCGGTCTGCAACACCAACGGCGCGCAGATCCCGCGCGAGTCCGACGCGGTGCTCTACACCCACGCCGGTCCCGAGGTCGGTGTCGCGTCGACCAAGACGTTCCTCGCCCAGATCGCGGCGATCTACCTGGTCGGGCTGGCCCTCGCGCAGGCGCGCGGCACCAAGTACCCGGACGAGGTCGGCCGCGAGTACCACGAGCTGTGCGCGATGCCGGACGCCGTGGCGCGGGTGCTCGGCACGGTCGAGAAGGTGCGCTCGCTCGGCCGGTCGCTGGCCGAGGCGAAGGCCGTGCTGTTCCTCGGCCGGCACGTCGGCTACCCGGTGGCGCTGGAGGGCGCGCTCAAGCTCAAGGAGCTCGCCTACATGCACGCCGAGGGCTTCGCCGCCGGTGAGCTCAAGCACGGCCCGATCGCGCTGATCGAGGAGGGCCTGCCGGTGGTGGTGGTGATGCCGTCGCCGAAGGGGCGCGCGGTGCTGCACCAGAAGCTGCTGTCGAACATCTCCGAGATCCAGGCCCGCGGCGCACGCACGATCGTGATCGCCGAGGAGGGCGACGAGACCGTGCGCCCGTTCGCCGACGAGCTGGTGGAGGTGCCGGCGGTGCCGACGCTGCTGCAGCCGCTGGTGTCGACGGTGCCGCTGCAGGTGCTGGCCGCCGAGATCGCCCGGTCCCGCGGTTACGACGTGGACAAGCCGCGCAACCTCGCCAAGTCCGTCACGGTGGAGTAGCGCCGTGTACGGCGTGTGGACGGTCGAGCAGGTCAGGGCCGCCGAGGACGTGGCGCTCGCCCGGACACCGCCGGGCGCGTTGATGCGCCGGGCCGCGTTCGGGGTGGCGTGCGCCGCGGCGGCGATGCTGCGCGAGCGGACCGGCGGGGTGCGCGGGCGGCGGGTCGTGCTGCTCGTCGGCTCGGGCAACAACGGCGGCGACGCGCTGTGGGCCGGACACTTCCTGCGGCGGCGCGGGGTGGCGGTCACCGCCGTGCTGTTGGCGCCCGACCGCACGCACGCCGAGGGGCTGGCCGCGTTGCGCCGGGCCGGGGGACGGGTCGCCGACGAGCCCGAGTCGGCGGCGGACCTGGTGATCGACGGCATCGTCGGCCTGTCCGCGCGGGGTCCGCTGCGCGCCGAGGCCGCCGCCCGGGTGGCGCGGATCGCGGCGCCGGTGCTGGCCGTCGACCTGCCCAGCGGCGTCGACCCGGACACCGGGCACGCGGCCGGCGCGGCGGTCGAGGCGGCGGTGACGGTGACGTTCGGGGCGCGCAAGCCCGTGCACGTGCTGTCCGCCCGATCGGGCGACGTGCGGGTGGTGGACCTCGGGCTGGACCTGCCCGACCCGGACCTGCGCGTGCTGGAGCCGGCCGACGTGGGGCACGCGTGGCGGCTGCCGGGGCCGGCGGACGACAAGTACACCCAGGGGGTGACCGGCGTCGCGGCCGGCTCGGCGACGTACCCGGGCGCGGCGGTGCTGGCGACCGGCGCGGCCGTGCGGGCGACGTCCGGCATGGTGCGCTACGCCGGCTGGGCGGCCGACGAGGTGCGGTCGCGGTGGCCGGAGGTGATCGCGACCGGGTCGGTGGCGGACGCGGGCCGGGTGCAGGCGTGGGTGGCCGGTCCCGGTCTCGGCACCGGCCAGGCCAGCCGCGACGTGCTGGCCGCGGTGCTCGACGACGGGGTGCCGACGTGCGTCGACGCGGACGGGATCACGCTGCTCGCGCGGTACCCGGAGCTGTGGGACCGCCGCGACCCGGACCAGGTGATGGTGCTCACCCCGCACGACCGCGAGTTCGCGCGCCTCGCCGAGCCGCTGGGGATCGAGCTGGGCGCGGACCGGGTCGCGGCGGCCCGGACGCTGGCGAGGCGGCTGGACGTGGTGGTCCTGCTGAAGGGCCACGCGACGGTGGTCGCGGAGCCGCGGGGGCGGGTGCTGGTGAGCCCCGCGGGTTCGTCGTGGCTGGCGACGGCGGGGTCGGGGGACGTGCTGACGGGCCTGATCGGCGCGGCGCTGGCGGCGGGCGGGGACCCGCTGGTGGCGGTGGGCGGCGCGAGCTGGGTGCACGTGCGCGCGGGTTCGCTCGCGGCGGCGGGTGCGCCGACATCGGCGTCGGTGGTGGTGGACGCGATCCCGGCCGCGGTACGCGAGGCGGTGGCGGCCGGGTCGTAGGTCGTCGACCGGCGGATCGTGCTCTACCGTGGGTGGCGCAGGGGTTCTTCGCGTGCGCCGGTTCAGCGACGTGCCACCTTTGCGGTTCTTCGATCGCGCGGCCTCTCCATCTCACGCTGGTGTTCGTCCTGTCTGCCTTCTCCGTGGCTGCACAGGTCGTCGGTCGCGGCAGGGAGGCCACGTGGAAGCCGCTCCGAACCGTCCGCCGTGGCCCACCGCGCTCGACGAGGTCACCGGCGCGCTGGAATCCCTCAGCGTCGCACTGGGTAACGAAGACGACTTCGCCCTGATCATGCGGCGGGTGTGTGAGCAGCTCACGCGGGCCCTCCCGGACGTGAGCGAGGCCTCGGTCACGCTGCTGCGTGACGGCGGCGCGATCACCGCGGCCTCCACGAGCGAGGTGGCCGCCGAGTTGGACCGCGACCAGTACGCGCTCGGGGACGGGCCCTGCCTGCGAGCGGCCCGCAGCGGCAAGCTGGTGCGGGTCCCGGTGGCGGAGGCGGCCGAGCTGTGGCCGACATTCGCCCGCGACGCGCAAGCGGCCGGGTTCGGCAGCTTCCTGTCCGCGCCGCTGGTGGTCGACGACCAGCACGCGGGCGGGGTGAACTGCTACGGCACCGGCCAGCACGGGTTCGCCGAGCTGGACGAGAAGCTGATCGAGCTCTACACGACCGCGGCTGAGGCGGCGCTGCGTGCCTACCGGCGGTACGTGCGAGCGCGCGAGACCACCGAACAGCTGCGCGTCGCGCTCACGTCTCGTGCGGTGATCGACCAGGCCAAGGGCATCCTGATGGTGATGCGGCAGATCGACGCGGACGAGGCGTTCGCCCTGCTCACCGAACAGTCCCAGCGGGAGAACGTGAAGGTGCGCGAGCTCGCCGAGCGGTTCGTCGCCCGTGCCACGCAGCCCGGCGGGGTGTGACGCGCGCTCGCGTCCGGCGCGCTGTGGGAGCATGAACCGCGTTATGGCTGATCGGAACCTGCCTCGGGCCGAGGTCGTCGTCGACCTCGGCGCCATTCGGCACAACGTCGCGCTGCTCGCCGCGCGCGCGTCCGGGGCCGCCACCATGGCCGTCGTCAAGGCCGACGGGTACGGGCACGGGGCGGTGCCGGTCGCCCGGGCCGCGCTCGAGGCCGGCGCGACCTGGCTCGGTGTCTGCTCCCTCGGCGAGGCGCTCGCGCTCCGCGACGCGGGCATCGACGCGCCGGTCCTGAGCTGGCTCGACACCATCGACACCGACCTCGCGCCCGGCGTGGCCGCGGGTGTCGACCTCTCGGCCTCCAGCACGCGGGAGCTGGGGGCGATCGTCGAGGGCGCGCGGGCGGCGGGCCGCACCGCGCGGGTGCACCTGAAGATCGACACCGGGCTGTCCCGGAACGGGTGTCCCCCACAGGAGTGGTCGGCCCTCGTGTCGGCCGCCACGGCGGCACCCGAGGTCGAGCTCGTCGCCGTCTGGTCGCACCTCGCCTGCGCGGACGAGCCCGGCCACCCGTCGGTCGACCTGCAGGCCCGGCGGTTCCGCGAGGCCTGCGACGCCGTGCCGGGCCGGCCCCTGCGGCACCTCGCGAACTCCGCCGCCACGCTCGACCGGCCCGACCTGCACCTCGACCTCGTCCGTGTCGGGATCGCCATGTACGGGCTCAACCCGCTGCCCTACCCGGCGGACCTCCGGCCCGCCATGGCCTTCCGGTCCTCGGTCGCGCTGACCAAGCGGATCGCGGCCGGCGAGTCCGTCTCCTACGGCCGGACGTGGACCGCCGACCGGGACACCACCCTCGCGCTAGTCCCCGCCGGCTACGCCGACGGCGTCCCCCGCCTGCTCTCCGGCCGGATGGACGTCCTGCTCGCCGGCCGGCGGCGGCCCGTCGTCGGCCGTGTCTGCATGGACCAGATCGTCGTCGACTGCGGGGACGACCGGGTGCCGGTCGGCGACGAGGTCGTGTTGTTCGGCGACGGCACCCGCGGTGAGCCGACGGCGACCGAATGGGCGAACACGATCGGCACCATCGACTACGAGATCGTCACGGGCATGTACCGCCCGCGGGTCGTGCGCACCTACCGGGACGCGCGGTGACCGTCTCGCGCAAGGTCGGCGCCGTCATCGGCACCGCGATCGGACTCGCCGCGGCCGGCACCGCCGTCGCGCTCACCCGCCGCCGGCACGACCGGGAGCCGGGCGAACCCCTCGGCCGGCTCCGCCCGGACCGCACCGGCACCGTCCTCACCGACGACGGCATCGAGCTCGCCGTCGAGGAGGTCGACCCGGCCGACGGCGGCCGACCCGAGCTGACCGTCGTGTTCGTGCACGGCTTCGCGCTCTCCCGCCGCTCGTGGCACTTCCAGCGCCAGGCCCTCGCCCGGCTCACCGCACCGCGCGTGCGCCAGGTCCTCTACGACCACCGCAGCCACGGCGAGTCCGGCCGTGCCACCGAGGCCTCCAGCACCATCGACCAGCTCGGCCGCGACCTCGGCCAGGTGCTCGACAAGACCGCCGGCGACGGCCCCACCGTCCTGGTCGGACACTCCATGGGCGGCATGACGATCATGGCCCTCGCCGAGCAGCGCCCCGAGCTGTTCGCCGACCGCGTGTGCGGCGTCGCGTTCGTCGGCACCTCCGCCGGTGAGGTCGGCAAGAGCGGCCTGCCCCGGCCGCTGCTGTCCCGCTACAACCCGCTGACCCGCAACCTCGGCCGCCTCGCCGACTGGCAGCCCGGCATGGTGGAGCTGGTCCGCGCCGCCGGCGGGCAGCTCACCCGCCGCGCGGTCCGCTCCCTCGCGTTCGGCTCCCGCGACGTCAGCCCCGCGCTGGTCGACTTCCTGCTCGAACTGCTCGACGCCACCCCCGTCCGGGTGCTCGCCGACTTCGTCGACACCCTCGGCACGCACAACCGCTACGCCGCGCTCGCCGGCCTCAAGCACACCCACGTGCTGGTGCTCTCCGGCGACGCCGACCGGATGACCGCGTTCTCCCACGCCGAACGGATGGCCCTCGAACTGCCGGACGCGGAGCTGGTGCGGGTGCGCGGCGCCGGGCACATGGTGATGTTCGAGCAGCCGCACCTGGTCGACGACCACCTGGTGATGCTGGCCCAGCAGTGCGCCTACGGGCGCGGGAAGGACAGGACGTGGCGCAGGTGACGGCGGTCGAACTCCCGACCGAACACGACACCGTCCGGTTCGGACGACACATCGGCGCGCTGCTCGAACCGGGCGACCTGGTGCTGCTCGCCGGCCCGCTCGGTGCCGGGAAGACCGTGCTGGCCAAGGGCATCGCCGCCGGGCTCGGCGTGGCGGGCCGGGTCAGCTCGCCCACGTTCATCATCGCCCGCGAGCACCGGCCGGCACCCGGCGGGCGCGGGATCCCGCTGGTGCACGTGGACGCCTACCGCCTGGGCGGCCTCGACGAGCTCGACGACCTCGACCTGGACACCTCGCTGGTCGACGCCGCCATGGTGATCGAGTGGGGTGAGGGCACGGGTGAGCGGCTGTCCGCCGACCACCTGCTGGTCCGCCTGACCCGCCGCGACGACGACGCCAGGACGGCCGAGGTCGTCCCGCACGGCACCTGGGCCGACCGGATCACCGCCCTCGCTCACTGAGCACGCTCCCCGATGGCCGCGTTCGGTTGGCGGCGCTCACAGCCCTCGCGCGCCGAGCACGTCCAGCAGCGCGTCCGGCCGCTCGGCCACCGGCGACGGCTCCACCAGCGCGAACTCCGCGCCGATGGCCACCGCGCCGCCGTCGGCCTCCGCGCTGTCGCCGACCATCAGCGTCCGCTCCGGGTCGACGCCGAGGCGCTGGCAGGCCACCGTGAAGATCTTCGCGTCCGGCTTCATCACGCCCTCCACGTAGGACAGGACGTACTCGTCCACCAGGTCCTCGGCGTCGTGGCGCCGGAACACCTCGCGAATGTCCCAGGCGATGTTGCTCACCACCCCCACCCGCACCCCGGCGGCGCGCAGCCGGCGCAGCGTGGGCACCGTGTCCGGGTAGGGCCGCCAGGACGCGGGGTCGATCATCCGCGCGTACAGCACCTCCGCCACGTCCGGTGCCACCGGGATGTCGCTGGTCGTCAACGCCGCCAGGTACACCGCCCGGTGCGTCTCCGGGTCGAGGTCGCGGCGCGCCCAGTCGTCGGCGAGCTCCGCCGGCAGGTGCTCCGCCGACCGGGTCGACGCGGTCAGCAGCGCGAACAGTTCGTCGCGCCGCGGCTCGTCGGCCAGCCACTCCGGGCCGGGCTCGAGGCGGAACAAGGTGCCGGAGTAGTCGAACAGCGCGCCCTGGATCATGGCTCCCACACTACGTACGCCCCCGCCGCGGCCGCCGTGGGCGCGGCCCGCGCGGCCCGATCGGCGGCCGCCCGGTCGAGCGGGGTCGCGGTGGTGAGCAGCCGGTAGTACAGCGGCGCCGAGACCGCGCGGACCACCTCGTGCGGGTCGGTGCCCGCCGGGACCTCGCCGCGCTCGATCGCCTGCCGCACGCACGGGGCCCACTCGGCGACCCGGACCTCGTAGAAGCGGTGCAGTGCCTCGGCGGTGTGCCGGTCGCCGGTCGCGGCCGCGATGACGGCCTTGAACAGCGCGCCCTGGCGCGGGTCGGCGAGCGTGTCGCGGACCAGTCGGGCGTTGGCGGTGAGGTCGTCGAGCAGCGAGCCGGTCTCGGTGCGCGGCAGCGACTCCTCGGCCATCTCCGCGAGCAGGTCGGCGACGAGTCCGGCGACCGTGCCCCAGCGCCGGTAGACGGTCGTCTTGCCGACCACCGCCCGGCGGGCGACGTCGGCCAGGTCCAGGTGCCCGAACCCCCGCTCGACCAGCACGTCCCCGGCCGCGCGCAGCACCGCGGCACGCACCCGGGCCGTGCGCCCACCGGGCCGGCTCACCGTCATAACGGGACTCCAGTTCCATTAGTGGTCAAGGCCGTGCTAGCTTAACGGAACTACAGAACCTTTAGGGGAGGAACCATGGAGTACCGCAGGCTGGGCGCGTCGGGACTGACCGTGCCCGCGCTGGCGTTCGGGGCCGGCACCTTCGGCGGCCGGGGCGAGCTGTTCGGTGCCTGGGGCGACACCGACGCGCGGCAGGCCCGCCGGATCGTCGACCTCTGCCTGGACGCCGGGGTGACGCTGTTCGACACCGCCGACGTCTACTCCGACGGCGCCTCCGAGGAGGTGCTCGGCGCGGCCATCCGCGGCCGCCGCGACCGGGTGCTGGTGTCGACCAAGCTCGGCCTGCCGACCGGCGACGGGCCGAACGACGCCGGCTCGTCCCGCGCCCGGCTGGTCACCGCGACCGAGGCCGCGCTGCGCCGGCTCGGCACCGAGCACATCGACCTGCTGCAGCTGCACGCCTTCGACGCCGGCACGCCCGTCGAGGAGGTGCTGTCCACGCTGGACGACCTGGTGCGCGCGGGCAAGGTGCGCTACGTGGGCGTGTCCAACTTCGCCGGCTGGCAGCTGATGAAGTCCCTCGCCGTCGCGGAGCGCTACGGCTACCCGCGCTACGTCGCCCACCAGGTGTACTACTCGCTGGTCGGCCGGGACTACGAGTGGGAGCTGATGCCGGTGGCCGCCGACCAGGGCGTCGGCGCGGTGGTGTGGAGCCCGCTCGGCTGGGGCCGGCTGACCGGCCGCATCCGCCGCGGCGCGCCCCTGCCCGAGGGCAGCCGCCTGCACCGCACCGCGCGGTTCGGCCCGCCGGTGCCCGACGAGCTGCTCTACCGGGTGGTCGACGTGCTGGACGAGCTGGCCGAGGAGACCGGCCGCACGGTGCCGCAGCTCGCGCTGAACTGGCTGCTGCGCCGCCCCACCGTGGCGTCGGTCCTGGTCGGCGCGCGCGACGAGGAGCAGCTGCTGGACAACCTCGGCGCGCTCGGCTGGTCGCTGGAGGACGACCAGATCGCCCGGCTGGACGCGGCGAGCACGGTGCCGGCGCCGTACCCGTACTACCCGTACCGCACCCAGGAGGGCTTCGCCCGCCTAAACCCGCCGGCGGCGTAGGAAGGACGCATGCACAACGCGATCACCGACGTGCCCGGCGTCCTGGTCGGGCACACCACGGTCCGCCGGCCGCCGGAGATCCACACCGGCGTCACCGCGATCGTCCCCGCGGGCATCGGGCCGCACCACCCGGTGCCCGCGGGACTGTTCGTCGGCAACGGGTTCGGCAAGCTGGTCGGCGCCACCCAACTCGCCGAGCTCGGCCTGCTCGAGTCGCCGATCGTGCTGACCTCGACGCTGTCCGCCTTCCGCGCCGCCGACGCGCTCGTGACCTGGATGCTGGCCCAGCCGGAGAACGCCGAGGTCACCACGTTCAACCCGGTCGTCGGCGAGTGCAACGACGGCTACCTCTCCGACGTCCGCGCCCGGCCGGTCACCGAGACCCACGTCCTCGACGCGATCGCGACCGCCGCGCGCGGCCCGGTCGAGGAGGGCTGCGTCGGCGCCGGCACCGGGACCGGCGCCCTGGGCCACAAGGCCGGCATCGGCACCGCGTCCCGCCGCCTCGGCGACCACACGCTCGGGGTCCTCGTCCAGGCCAACTTCGGCGGCACCCTCCGCCCGAACCCTGCCCCGGAGGACGGGTCCTGCATGGTCGTCGCCGCCACCGACCTGCCGCTCGACGCCCGCCAGCTCGGCCGGCTCGCCCGCCGGCTGGTGTTCGCGCTCGGCCGGGTCGGCGCCGCCTACCGCCACGGCAGCGGCGACTACGGCATCGCCTTCGCCACCACCCGCGGCGCGCCGCCCGCGGACGCCGACCTCGACCCCCTGTTCACGGCCGCCCTCGACGTCACCGAGGAGGCCGTCCACAACTCCCTGGCCGCCGCCGTCACGACGACCGGGTACCGCGGACGCACCCTGCGCGCGCTCGGCGGACCGTAGGCTGGACGCCATGCGCGCGGTGATCTTCGACTGGGGTGGCACGCTCACCCCCTGGCTGCCCGTCGACTACCGGGCCGCGTGGCGCGGCTACGCCGATGTCCTGCACCCCACCGACGCCGAGCGGGCCGCCGCCGTCGCCGCCGCGATCCTCGCCGCCGAGGAGGCCGCCTGGCGGCTCGCCCGCGACGAGCACCGCGCCTTCACCATCGCCCAGGTCCTGGCCGCGGCCAGCGCCGTCGAGCACCTCGACGGGTACGCCGCCTACCGCGCCCACTGGGAGCACGCCACCCACACCGACCCCGAGGTCGCCCCGCTGGTCACCGCACTGCGCGAGCAGGGGCTCAAGGTCGGCGTGCTGTCCTCCACCCCGTGGCCGGCCGCCTGGCACGAGGAGGTGCTCCGCCGCGACGGCGTGCTCGACCTGTTCCACGCCACCGTGTGGAGCAGCGACCTCGAGTACACCAAGCCGCACCCGTCGGCGTTCCGCGCGGCCATGGCGGCCGTCGGCGTCGACGACCCGGCCGACTGCGTCTACGTCGGCGACCGCCCCTACGACGACATCAGCGGCGCCAAGGGCGTCGGGATGCGCGCGGTCCTGGTGCCGCACACCGACATTCCCGTCGAGCAGCGGGTGCCGGTCGACGTCGAGCCGGACGCGGTCGTGCAGCGGCTGTCCGAGCTGCCCGCGGTACTCGACCGCTGGCGCTGACCCGCCCGGGCGCCCGGCTAGGCTTGAGTGCCGTGCTGGTTCTCGCCCTCGACACCGCGACTCCCGCGGTCACCGCCGGTGTCGTTCGTGACCTTGAGGTGCTCGCCGAGCGGGTCACCGTCGACGCCCGCGCGCACGGCGAGCTGCTGACCCCGCACCTCCTCGCCGCGCTCGCCGACGCCGGCCGGCGGCTCCCCGACGTGGACGCGATCGTGTGCGGCGTCGGCCCCGGCCCGTTCACCGGCCTGCGCGCAGGCATGGCCACCGCCGCCGCCCTCGGTCACGCGCTCGGCGTCCCCGTCCACCCGGTCTGCACCCTCGACGCCATCGCGGCCGGCACGAGCGGCCCCCTGCTGGTCACCACCGACGCCCGCCGCAAGGAGCTCTACTGGGCGACCTACGCCGACGGCGCCCGCGTCACCGCCCCGGCCGTCGACCGCCCCGCCGACATTCCCGCCGACGTCCCGGCCCGCGCCGGCACCACCCTGCACGCCGACGTGCTGACCATGCCGCACACCGGCACCGAGCACCCCACCCCCGCCGGCCTGGTCCGCGCGGCGGCAGCCCAGCTCGACCGCCCGGCCCGCCCGCTGGTCCCGATGTACCTGCGCCGCCCGGACGCCACCGTCCCCGGCACGCGCAAGCGGGTGACCACGCCGTGACCGTCCGGCTCGCCCCCCTGGACCACTCCGACCTACCGCGCGTCGCCGAGCTGGAGCGCCAGCTGTTCGCCGGCGACGACCCGTGGAGCGAGTCCACGCTGCGCGCCGAGCTCGACCACGGCAACCACTACCTCGGCGCGTACGTGGACGGCACGCTCGTCGGGTACGCCGGCATCGCGGTCCTCGGCTCCCGCCTGGACGCCGAGGCCAGCGTGCACACCATCGGCGTCGATCCCGCCTGGCAGGGCCGGGGGATCGGCCGGGCCCTGCTGGCCGGCCTGCTCGCGGTCGCCGACGAGTTCCGCGCCCCCGTCTACCTCGAGGTGCGCACCGACAACGCCCCCGCCATCGGGCTCTACCGCGCGCACGGCTTCACCACCATCGGCCGGCGGCGCAGGTACTACCAGCCCTCCGGCGCCGACGCGTTCACCATGGCCCGGCCCGCGCGGGTCGCGGAGGAGGCCTGATGAGTCTGGTTCTCGGCATCGAGAGCTCGTGCGACGAGACCGGCGCGGGCATCGCGAAGCTGCACCCCGACGGGCGGATCGAGCTGCTCGCCGACGAGGTCGCCTCCAGCGTCGACCAGCACGCCCGGTTCGGCGGCGTCGTCCCCGAGGTCGCCAGCCGCGCGCACCTGGAGGCCATGGTGCCGACCGTCACCCGCGCGGCCGAGAAGGCCGGGGTCGAGCTGGGCGAGATCGACGCGGTCGCGGTGACCTGCGGGCCGGGGCTCGCCGGGGCGCTGCTGGTCGGGGTGTCCGCGGCGAAGGCGTACGCGGCCGCGCTGAACGTGCCGCTCTACGGCGTGAACCACCTGCCGGGCCACGTCGCCGCCGACACCCTCCAGCACGGGCTGCTGCCCTCGCCGTGCCTGGCGCTGCTGGTCTCCGGCGGGCACACCCAGCTGCTGCGGGTCGACGACCTGGCCGGCAAGATCACCGAGGTCGGTTCGACCATCGACGACGCCGCCGGCGAGGCCTACGACAAGGTCGCCCGGATTCTCGGCCTGCCCTACCCCGGCGGCCCGCCGATCGACAAGGCCGCGGCCAAGGGCGACCCGGAGGCGATCCGGTTCCCGCGCGGGCTCACCGGGCCGCGCGACGAGCCGTTCGACTTCTCCTTCTCCGGCCTGAAGACCGCGGTCGCGCGCTGGGTCGAGCACCGCGAGCGCGACGGGCTCCCGGTGCCGGTCGAGGACGTGGCCGCGTCGTTCCAGGAGGCCGTCGCCGACGTGCTGACCAGCAAGGCGGTGCGCGCCGCCGAGGAGCTGGGGATCGGCACGATGGTGCTCTCCGGCGGTGTGGCGGCGAACTCGCGGCTCTCCGGGCTGGCCGCGCAGCGGTGCGCCGAGGCGGGGATCGAGCTGCGGGTCCCGCGGCCCCGGCTCTGCACCGACAACGGCGCGATGATCGCCGCGCTCGGCGCGCACCTCGTCGCCGCGGGCACCCGACCGTCCGCGTTGGACCTGTCGGCGGATCCCGCGCTGCCGGTCAGCACCGTGTCGGTATGAGAGGTTCGTCACCCGCACCGTAGGCTTCGCCGCGTGGACGTCGCGGTCACCGGTTCCACCGGCCTCATGGGCCACGCCCTGGTGTGCCACCTGCGCGCGGCGGGCCACCGGGTGGTCCGGCTGGTGCAGCGCCGGCCGAGCGCGGCCGACGAGGTGCTCTGGTACCCGGAGCTGGACACCGAGGGCCTGGCCGGGGTGCAGGCGGTCGTGCACCTGGTCGGGGAGCGGGTGCACGGGCGCTGGACCGAGCACCACAAGGAGTCCATCCGCGAGTCCCGGGTCGGTGGCACCCACGCGCTGGCCTCGGCGCTCGCCGCGATGGAGGACGGGCCGCGGACGCTGCTGTGCGCGTCGGGGGTCGGCTACTACGGCGACCGGGGCGACGAGCTGCTGACCGAGGCCAGCGGGCCCGGCGAGGGG
The DNA here is from genome assembly GCA_036259595.1 of Actinophytocola sp. Lineage (GTDB taxonomy): Bacteria > Actinomycetota > Actinomycetes > Mycobacteriales > Pseudonocardiaceae > Actinophytocola. Next base: position 3,067 of record DATABL010000129.1, on the reverse strand, counting down.
TTTCTGGCGTCGGTGCACCGGGAGGCGGAGGAGGCGGCCGAGGTCGCCGACCGGGCGGGGCTGCGGGTGGTGCACCTGCGGCTGGGGATCGTGCAGTCGGCCGAGGGCGGGGCGCTGGCGTACCTGCTGCCGCGGTTCCGGCGCGGGCTGGGCATCCGGGCGGGCGCGGGCGGTCAGTACGTGAGCTGGGTGTCGCTGCCGGACCTGGTGGGCGCGGTCGGACACGTGCTGGCGACGCCGACCCTGGCCGGCCCGGTGAACGTCGTCGCGCCGCACCCGGTGACCAACCGCGAGTACGCCGACATCCTCGCCGGCGCGCTCGGCCGGCCGCGGTTCCTGGCCCTGACCAGGGGCCTTACCAGGCGAATGTTCGGCGCGGACGTGGCCGAGGAGATCGTGCTGGCCAGCACCAGAGCGGTCCCGGAGCGCCTGCTCGGGACGGGTTTCACGTTCCGCCACCCGCGGCTGGACGTCGCGTTCCGCGAGCTGCTGAATACCTATTACTTGCGGTAACATGCCCGAATGGAACACGACGAGGACGGCTACCAGGGCGAGGCGACCCTGGTGGTCGGGTCCACCGAACTGGCGGTCACCGTCGCCCTGAGCGGCCACTTCGAACCGATCGACGGCAAGTACCACTGGTACGGCCGCGTCCAGCCGCACGAGGAGCTGACCACCCTGCTCGACTCCCGCAAGGCCAAAGCCGTGCTCCGCACCCCGCACGGCGAGGCCGACGCGGCCCTCACCGACCCCGACCCCTGGGGCCGCTACCGCGTCACCGGCACGACCCGCCCCCCGTTCCCCGTCCCCACCACCCTCGCCGAGGTCGAAGGGTAGGAGTCCCGGGACCTACCGCAGCACCGAGGGCCGCAGGTCCACGTCGGCCAGCTTGACGAACGCGATCCGGTGGCCGAACTGGATCTGCACGTACTTCGTCTTGCCCCGGACCACGGTGTGGTTGCTGGAGTCGTACGTCACGGCCCAGTAGTACTCCGAGCCGGTGACCAGTCCGACCGCGTACTCCTGCCCCGCCGGCAGCGAGTACTGCAGCGGCACGACCGCCTGCGCCGGAATGTGCGACGGATAGGCCGACGCCTCCGGGTAGGCCCGCCCGTACACCGGGATCGACGCCTTGCCCCGCTTCGGGGTGGCGGTCAGCCCGATCGACCACTCCGCCGTCCGGTCGTGCCGCGGGTTGTGGAACCAGCCCTTCTGCCCCAGGTACCAGATCGCCGTCCAGTCCCCGCGCCGGTCGGCGATCGCGTACCGCTGCCCGGTCTCCACCCGGCTGGAGTGGTCGGAGATGTGCATGGTGCCCGGCGAGCCGTCCGGGTGCAGGCCGATGTCGGTCAACAGGGGCGCGTCCGCCCGCGGCTCGGTGTGCAGGATCACCGAGGTCGACCCGCGCGACGGGCACGGCTCACCCGCGGTCTCGCAGCCGGTGAACGCCGGCCGGTTGGTGTCGAAGTCGGGGTTGATCGTGACCAGCCCGGCGCGCGGGGTGCCGACCCCGCGGAACGGCTTGCCCAGCAGGTCGAAGTAGTGCGCCCAGTCCCAGTAGGGCCCCGGGTCCCAGTGCATGCCGCGGACGTTCTGCGGGATCGTGCCCGGCACGTTGTCGTGGCCGATGATGTGCGCGCGGTCCAGCGGGATGTGGTGCTTGGCCGCGAGGTAGCGCACCAGCTTGGCCGAGCTGCGGTACATCGCCTCGGTGTACCAGGTGCCCAGCGCGGCGAAGCCCTCGTGCTCCAGGCCGATCGACTTCGAGTTGACGTACCAGTTGCCGGCCTGCCACGCGACGTCCTTGGCCTTGACGTGCTGGGCGATGTGCCCGTCGGCCGAGCGCAGGCTGTACTGCCAGCTCACGTAGGTCGGGTCCTGGACCAGGTCGAGCGTGGTGTCCCAGGTGGCCTCGGTGTCGTGGATGACGATGTAGTCGATCTTCTGCGAGTGCGGCCGGTTCGCCTTGTCGTGGTTGCCGTAGTCGCCGTCGCCGAACTCCTCGTACGGCGCCGGCAGCCACTCGCAGCCCAGGCCGCGCGGGCACTCGGCCTCGCCGCGGTGGGTCTTGCGCAGCCCCAGCTCGGCGAGCTGCCCGGTGTTGGGCCGGACTGCCCGGGGTGCGAGCCGCACCCGCTCCCCGTCGTCGGTGACCCGCTCCGCGCCGGCCGCGATCGTGGCGAACACCTCGTCGGCGAAGTTCGCGGCCGTGGCGGTGTCCGTGGCACCGGAGTACCGCGCGACGGCGCCGTACCAGTCGGCCGGCCGGTCGGAGTCGATGCCGAGCTCGCGCTGGTGGTGCGCGAGCAGCGCCGCGCCACCCCGGATGTTCTGCCGGACGTCACTGCGCAGGGTCGCCTCGTCGACCCCGGTGAGGTCGGCGGCGAGGTCGACGGTCCGCAGGGTCGGCGAGGAGAGGTCGAGCTCACCCGGTTCGGGCCGCAGCGTCGGGCGGGCGGTGTCGCCGCGCGGGTCCTCGGTGCCCTCGTCGTGATGGCTGCCCCCGGCGTTGGCGGCGGCCACGTCGGTGAGGTGCATGGGCCCGTACCCGGCGCTGGTGCTGGGCGTGCCGGCGTTGACGTTCCACCGGGACTCCAAATAGGACACCCCGAGCAGGACGCTCTCCGGCACGCCGAACTCCTCGGCCGCGGCCGCGTACTGGCCCTGCCGGTCGGTCGGCGGCGGCTCGGCGGCCGCACCGACGGCCCCGACCGCCACCGAAGCGGTGGCAACAGCAACGACGATCGCGGCCGACCGGCGCATAACGTCCTCCCTGATCGGGCTCGGAGACAGGATCACTCTGCTGCCACGCGCCCGCCACGTCAATTGTTTGCGCCCGTTCGGCCTACTTGGTGACCAGTTGACCCGCGCGGCCGTCAGCAGCAGTGGTCGCCGCGCCAGGCTTCGCGGCCTTCCTTGACCGCGACGGCGGCGATCACCAGGGCGACGACCGGGTCGGCCCAGGACCAGCCGAACAGGGAGTTGAGCAGCAGCCCGACCAGCAGGACGCCGGACAGGTAGGTGCACAGCAGGGTCTGTTTGGAGTCGGCGACCGCGCTGGCCGACC
>DATABL010000128.1:0-9867 GCA_036259595.1 Actinophytocola sp. | reverse complement strand
AGGACCGCGCCGCCCAGCGCCAGCACGGCGGCGTAGCTGGCCCAGAGCCGCGCGGCGGTCAGGCTGTAGGGATCGACGTCGGCCGACTGCGCGGCGGTCGCCGCGGTGACCAGGTGATGGACGGACATGAGTCTGCTCCTTCTCCTCCTACGACTCCGATGTCGCCGATCATGTCCGTCGGACCGTCGCCGGGTCGTCGTGCGAACGCGGACAACCCGTGCTGCCGCCGACGCGGCAGGAGCGGCGGAAGTACCGCGCGCGTGGTAGGCGGCAGATCATCCGTGCGTGGGAGTCGCCCGCGCGAACCTCCGGTTAGGGTGCCGAGTGTGCGCAGGGGGTGGATCGGTGTCGGGGAGTGGCTGATCGCCGTCGGTGTGGCGGCGACCCTGCTGGTCGCCGGGCTGTCCGGGCAGCACCCTGACACGAGTCTCGACCCGCTGGGTCACGTGTTGTTGGTGACCGGCGGTCTGGCGCTCGCCGCGCGCCGTCGGGCTCCGGTCACCGTGCTGGCGGTGGCCGGGTCGTGCGCGCTGGGTTACCAGGCCGTCGGTTTCGAGGTGCCGGTCGTCGCGTACCTGTTCGCGGTGTACGCCGCGGTGCGGGCGGGACACCGCGTCGTCACGGTGGCGGCGTCGGTGGTCATGCTGGCCGCTCTCCCGCTCGCGATCCTGGCCTCTCCCCACGACTGGGCCGTGGGAGAGGCGTTCACGCAGTCCCGAGGCGCCCTCGAGCTGGCCTGGCTGATCGCGGCCGGTGCGGCGGGGGAGGCACTGCGACAGGCCGAGCGCCGGGCGGACGAGGCCGAGCGCACCCGCGAGGAAACGGCGCTGCGGCGCGCGGACGAGGAGCGGCTGCACATCGCGCGCGAGCTGCACGACTCGCTCACCCACCAGATCTCGGTCGTCAAGGTGCAGGCCGAGGTCGCCGTCCACCTGGCCCGCAAACGGGGTGACCAGGTGCCGGAGGCCCTGCTGGCGATCCGGGAGGCCGGTCGTGAGGCGGCCCGGGAGCTGCGGGCGACCCTGGAGGTCCTGCGTGGCGACGACGAGCACCCGCCGCGCGGACTCGAACACCTGCCGGAACTGGTGCGACGGGCCCGCACCGCCGGCCTGGACGCGACGTTGACGATCGAGGGACACCGCGACGACGTGCCGGCCGCCGTGGGCCGGGCCGCCTACCGGATCGTCCAGGAGTCGCTGACCAACGTCGCCCGGCACGCCGCCGCCACCACCGCGTCGGTCCGGATCGACTACCGTCCCGACGCCCTGGCCGTCCAGGTCGACGACGACGGGAAGGCCACGCCGGACACCGCGCCGGTGCCCGGCGTCGGGCTGCTCGGGATGCGCGAACGGGTCACCGCCCTCGGCGGCCACCTGCGCGCGGCACCTCGCGGCGAGGGCGGCTTCACCGTCCACGCGGAACTTCCCGTGGACCGGCCGTCATGATCCGCGTCCTGCTCGTCGACGACCAGCCGCTCATCCGCAGCGGATTCCGCGCGCTCCTCGACGTCGAGGACGACATCGAGGTGGTGGCCGAGGCCGCCGACGGCGGCGAGGGCGTGGCGCTGGCCGGACGCCACCTGCCCGACATCGCGCTCGTCGACATCCAGATGCCGGTCGTCGACGGCATCGAGGCGACCCGGCGCATCGCCGCGGACCCGGCCCTCGCCTCGGTGCACGTCGTCATCCTGACGAACTACGGCCTGGACGAACACGTCTTCAACGCCCTGCGCGCCGGCGCGGCCGGCTTCCTCGTCAAGGACATCCAGCCGGAAGACCTCCTCCACGCCATCCGCGTCGCCGCCCGCGGTGACGCCCTGCTCGCACCGTCGATCACCCGCAAACTGATCGACCGGTACGTCGCCCAACCGCTCGACACCGCGGCCGACACCGGGCTGAGCGAACTGACCAACCGCGAACGCGAGGCCGTCGCCCTGGTCGCGCGGGGCCTGTCCAACGACGAGGTCGCCGGTCGCATGGTGATCAGCCCGCTGACCGCGAAGACCCACATCAACCGGGCGATGACCAAGCTCCACGCCCGCGACCGCGCCCAACTCGTCGTCCTCGCCTACGAATCCGGCCTGGTGACCCCACGCACCTCCTGAACTCCGGTACGGGTCGCGGGTCAGCGCCAGACCATGTTGACCGTGCGCTCGACGTCGACGTACCCGGCGCGCCGGAAGGCGCGATCGCGATCCGGGTCGACGATGTCCAGCAGGAGGGAGCGCTATCCTAGTGCTAGGATAGCGCCATGTCCTCAGCGCTGACCGACGGCGAGTTGACGGTGCTCGGGCTGCTCGTCGAACAGCCGCGCCACGGGTACGACCTGGAAAGGGTCATCGAGGAGCGGGGAGTGCGCGCATGGACGGCGCTCGGTTTCTCGTCCATCTACTACGTGCTCGACAAGCTCGCCCGACGCGGCCTGATCGAGGCGACCAACGCTCCGTCGTCGGCGAAGTCGCGCGTTCCCTACCGTGCCACCGCGTTGGGCCACGACCTGTGCGCCGCCGCCACGCGAGACGCGCTGGCGACGCTGACCCCGATGCGAGCGCGGGTGCTGATCGCGATGGCCAACAGCCCCGGCCTGCCGGACGCCGACGTGGTGACCGGACTCACCCGGCGCCTGGACGCGCTGCGCGAACAGCTCGCGGACGTCCGAACGGCGCGTGCCAGGCAGGAACCCCTACCCGCGGCCGCCTCCGCGATCTTCGACTACAGCGAGGCCATGCTCAGGGCCGACGCCGGCTGGACCGAGACCACCCTGAACGCCCTGAAACAGGAGACCGCGGTGGAGAAGTACGACATCAAGAAGGTGCACAAGAAGCTCTACTCCCCGCCCACGCGGGAGTTCACCACCGTCGAGGTGCCCGAACTCCAGTACCTCGCGATCGACGGCCGAGGTGATCCGAACACGTCACCCGCGTACGCGGACGCGGTCGAGGCCCTGTACGGGGTGGCGTACGCGCTGAAGTTCGCCAGCAAGAACACCCTCGCCCGGGACTTCGTGGTCGCCCCGCTGGAGGGCCTGTGGCGAGCCGACGACCCCACCGCATTCGTCGCGCGACGCAAGGAGGTGTGGGAGTGGACCATGATGATCAGCCAACCGGCCTGGATCACCGAGGACATGGTCCAGGCCGCCGTCGACACCGTCTCGAAGAAGAAAACGCTCCCCGCGCTCGGAGACCTCAGGCTGCGCGCCCTCAGTGAGGGGACATGCGTCCAGATCCTGCACGTCGGCTCCTACGACGACGAAACGCCCACCCTGGACCGCCTCCACAACCACTACCTCCCCGAGCACGACCTCACCTTCAACGGTGACCACCACGAGATCTACCTCAGCGACGCACGCCGAACCCCACCAGCCAAGCTCAGGACGATCTTGCGGCAGCCCGTCAAGCCCGCATAGCACGCCGCCCGCTCAGCAGAAACATCCACAGCGAACCGAATCGATTGGCATGTCACAAACCAGGAGAAGATCCTGGACGATCGTCGCAACGATTGCCCTGAGCTCGGCGTGGTTTGCCGGAGCGCATCTAGTGCAGGCATTTCAATGCCTACTGCGATGCGATCGGTGGCGTCGGTATCGGTGAACTCCCCGGTGCCGTCATGACCGTCTTTGTCGGGTGGATTTCGTTCCTGTGTGCCGGATTTGTCTTCTACTGGACGGCCCGACGTATCAGGAAAGCGGGCGTATGGGTGCTGTTCGGTGTATTCCCTCAAGGGCACCGAAAACAGTATCCGGGCCGCTTTGCCGCGAGTTACGCTACTGTTCATCCGGCACGGGAAGGCGTAGCGAGGTGGGGACTGATGACGGTGACGGTGGCGGGGATGTCTCCGGCGGTCGACCCGCTGGACGAGACGGGCGACCGGCTCGCGCTGGCGCTTCGGTTCGGTCCGGAGGTTCCGGGCCTGTACTGCTACTACGAGCAGCGCGACGGCGGCCCCGACGCGGGCTACGTCGAGATGAAGGTCGCCGAGGGAACGGGGGAGATCGCCGAGGTCGTCGTCGTCACGCGGCCCACGGCGACCGGGAGGTTCCCCGCTGACGTTCCCGTGGTCGAGGGAACAGTCCGGCTGGACCTGGCCCGGTGGGCCGAGCTGGCGGGGGAGGCGGACCCGCGCATCGACTTCGTCCGGGAACGTGCCCGGCTGAGTGTGTCCACGAAGGACGGAGCGGTGTACTACGCCCTGTCCGATGTGGAGCCCGAGCGGATCGTGCGTTCCGGGTCCGCCGGGTTCGGGGTGGGTCCGGCGGGTGAGCTGACCGGGGTGATCACCGAACCTCGGCGATGAGTACACCCCGGCGGTCGAGCCGGACCTGTTCGGGCAGCGGCGCGTCGGCCAGCACGTCACGCGCTCCGGCCGGCACCGGCACGGTGACGCCGAACGCGTTGTGGTTCAGCACGAACAGGTAGCGGACCCCCTCGGCGGTGTGCCGCACGGTCGCCTCCACCCCGGCCGGCGCGCCGCGCAGCACCGGCTCCACCCCGGCGGCCGAGGCGACCCGCCGCAGCAGGACGCCCATCGTGGTCGGGTCGGGCCGGGTACCGAGGTAGTACGCGACACCGGCGCCGTGCTCCCGGCGGGTGATCGCCGGCCGGCCGGACAGCTCGCCGCCGACGAAGCTCCCCAGCGCCTCCGCTCCCTCCAGGGTGATCCACTCCGACCAGAGCGAGCCGGTGCCGGCGTGCCCGTCGGTGAGCGCCAGCTCGACGCGACCCTCGTGCGGCAGTGGCCAGAACTCCTCGACGTGCAGCCCGAGCAGCTCGCGGAACGGCGCCGGGTACCCCCCGAGGTGGATCCGGTCGCACTCGTCCACGATGCCGGAGAAGAACGACATCACCAGGTGGCCGCCGCCGCGGACGTAGGCGACCAGGTTCGCCGCGGTCGCCTCGTCGACGAGGTACAGGTTCGGCACGACCACCAGCCGGTACCGCGACAGGTCGGCACCCGGGTGGACGATGTCGGTGGTGATCCGGCTGTCCCACAGCGGACGGTAGTGCGCCAGGTTCGCCTCCTGTTGGGACAGGTCGGTCGCCGGGTGCGAGTCGGTCTCCAGCGCCCACCAGCTCGACCAGTCCATCACCAGCGCCGTCTCGGCCGCCACCCGCGAGCCGAGCAGCTCGGCCAGCCCGCCCAGCTCCGCGCCCAGCTCGGCCACCTCGCGGTACGCCCTGGTCTCCTTGCCCGCGTGCGGAACCATCGCGGAGTGGAACCGCTCGGCGCCGCCCCGGGACTGGCGCCACTGGAAGTACAGCACGGAGTCCGCGCCCCGGGCGATCGTCTGGTAGCTCCACAACCGCATCTGCCCCGGCGCCTTGGGCGCGTTGCGGTCCCGCCAGTTCACCGCGCTCGGCGCCTGCTCCAGCAGCAGCCAGGGGGCGCCACCGCCCAGGGAGCGCATCAGGTCGTAGTTGAACGCGACCTCGACGTGGGTGTCCGGAACGTTCGGGTCCGGGTAGGAGTCGTGCGAGATCACGTCCTGGTGCTCGGCCCAGGCGAAGAAGTCGACCGGCTTCCACACCCCGAGCAGGTTCGTGGTCACCGGCACCTCGGGGGTGTGCCGCCGGACGATCTCCTTCTCCATCAGGAAGCAGTCCAGCATCGCGTCGGAGGAGAACCGCTGGAAGTCCAGCTGCTGCGCGGGATTGGCGAACGCCGGGTTCACCCGGGGCGGCAGCACCTCGTCGAGGTCGTCGTAGCGCTGGGACCAGAACGCGGTCGACCAGGCGTCGTTCAGCCCGTCGACGCCGCCGTAGCGCCTGCGCAGCCAGTCCCGGAACGCGGCGGCGGACACGTCGCAGTAGCAGGTGGACACGTGGCAGCCGTACTCGTTGCCGACGTGCCACAGCGCCAGCGCGGGATGGTCGGCGTAGCGCTTCGCCAACCGCTCCACCAGGCGTCCGGCGTACTCCCGGTACACCGGGCTGGACGGGCAGTAGTGCTGGCGTCCGCCGGGCCACAGCACCGTTCCGTCGGCGCGCTGCGGCAACGTCTCCGGCGCGATCCTGGCCAGCCACGGTGGCGGCGAGGCCGTCATGGTCGCGAGGCACACGGCGATGTCGTTGTCCGCCAGGCGGTCCATCGCCCGGTCGAACCAGCCGAAGTCGAACTCGCCCGGCCGGGCCTCGACGTTCGCCCAGGAGAAGATGCCGAGGGTGACCATCGTCACGCCGGCCTCGCGCATCAGCTCCATGTCCTCGTCCCAGACCGCCTCCGGCCACTGCTCGGGGTTGTAGTCCCCGCCGAACGCGAACCGTCCCGACCTCATCCCTTGACACTCCCTTGGGTAAGCCCGGCGCGCCAGTAACGCTGGAGCACCGCGGTGACGATCATGAGTGGCACCACGGAGACGAACGCCCCGCCGATGGTGAGCTGGTACAGGTCGGGCTGCCGGTCGGCGAAGGACTGCCACGAGGTCAGCCCGAGCGTGATCGGGTAGAGCTTCGGGTCGGACAGCATCACCAGCGGCAGGAAGTAGTTGTTCCAGATCGCCACGAACTGGAACAGGAACACGGTGACCAGTCCGGGAGTCAGGATCCGCAGCACCACGGAGAAGAAGATCCGCCCCTCGCTCGCGCCGTCGATCCGCCCGGCCTCCAGCAGGTCGTCCGGCACGGCGGCCTCAGCGTAGATCCGCAGCAGGTACACCCCGAACGGGTTGACCAGGCTGGGCAGCAGCACCGCCCAGTACGTGTTCGCCAGGCCGATCTGGCTGAGCATCAGGTACAGCGGCAGCGCGAGCGCCGTGGCCGGCACCAGCACGCCGCCGAGCACCAGGTTGAACACGGTCTCCCGGCCGCGGAAGGCGAACTTGGCCAGCGCGTAACCGGCCGCGGCCGCCAGCAGGGTGCTCACCGTGGCGCCGACGAACGCGTAGAGCACGCTGTTCGCCGCCCACCGCAGGTAGATCCCGTCGTCGTAGGTGAAGACGTTGGTCAGGTTCTCCAGCAGCCGCGGCTGGGCGAACCAGAGGCCCGAACTGCCGAACAGGTCCCCGGTGCTCTTCGTGCTGGCGACGACCAGCCAGTACACCGGCAGCAGGAAGTACAACGCGATCACCGCGAGCAGCGCGGTGACCAGGATCCGCGACCTCAGCGCCGCCTTCATCGCCGGCCGCTCCTGCCGACCAGGCGCAGGAAGCCGAAGGACAGCACGAACGCGCCGAGGGCGAGCAGCACCGACTCGGCGGCGGCGAGCCCGTAGTTGTTGTTGTTGAACGCCTCGTTGTACGCCGACAGGTTCGGCGTGTACGTGAACGAGATGGCCGTGGACAGCGGCTTGAGCACCAGCGGCTCGGCGAACAGCTGGAGCGTCCCGATGATGGTGAACACCGTGGTGAGCACCAGCGCCGGCCGCACCAGCGGCAGCTTCACGTGCCAGACGACCCGCAGCGGCCCGGCGCCGTCGACGGTGGCGGCCTCGTACAGCTCACCGGGGATCGCCTTGAGCTGGGCGATGATGACCAGCATGTTGTAGCCCGCGAAGGACCAGGTGACGATGTTGGCGATGGACCACAGCACGGTCGACGGCCCGAGCAGGTCCACCGGGAGTCCCAGCGCGGCGAGCCCGTCGGTGATCGGGCTGAGCCCGGGCACGTACAGGAACCCCCACAGGATCGTCGCGACCACCCCGGGCACGCCGTAGGGCAGGAAGTACAGGGCGCGGAACAGCCCCGGCCAGCGCACGGAGGCGGAGTCGAGCAGCAGGGCGAGCACGGTCGCCAGCACGATCATCAGCGGCACCTGCACCGCGGCGAACAGCAGCACCCGGCCCAGGCTGTCCACGAACGCCGGGTCGGACAGCGCCCTGGTGTAGTTCCCCAGACCGCCGAACACCTCCTGGGACCCGCCGAGCCCCATCGGCCCGGTGCGCTCGATCCTGATCAGGCTCTGGTAGACCGCGTAGCCGATGGGGGCCAGGAACAGCAGCACGAACAGGATGCCGAACGGGGCGAGGAACGCCCAGGGCACCAGCGAGCGCCGGGCCATGGTTCAGTCGCCCTCGACCTGGAGACCCTTGGCCTTCAGGTCGGCCACCGTCTTCCGCTGCGCGGCGCGCACGCTGTCGGCGAAGCTGCCGTTGCCCGCGACCGCCTCCCGGAACCCCTCGTTCAGGTTCTCGTACATGGCGGTCGTGGTCGGCAGCCACTGCCAGGTCTTGTCGATGTTCTTGTCGGCCTCGGCGAACACCTCGTTGATCCGCTGGCCGCCGAAGAACTCGTACGGCTTGTCCAGCGCCGAGCCGGTGAACGCGCCCTTGGCCGCCGGCCAGCCGTAGCCGCCGGCGATCAGCAGGTCGATGCTCTCGGGGTCGGTGTTGAGCCACAGCGCGAACTCCATGGCCTCCCTGGGGTACTCCGCGCCCTCGAGCACCGCGGTGGAGGAGCCGCCCCAGTTCGCCGAGGCGTTCTCGCCCGCCTCCCACTGCGGCATCGGCGCCACCCGCCACTTGCCGGCGGTCGCCGGGGCGTTGCCCATGAGGATCGCGTCGCCCCACTGCGCGCCGACCCAGGTGACGATGCGGCCGGCCTGCAGGTCGGCGTACCAGCCGTTCTGGAAGTCCTGCTCGGTCTTGATCAGGCCGTCCTCGCGCATCCGGTCCCAGTACTCGGCGACCTTGATGGTCTCCGGGGTGTCCATGTCGACCTTCCAGGTGTTCCCGTCCACCTCGAACCACTTGGCCCCGGCCTGCGCGGCGAGCGAGGTGAACCAGGCCGAGTTGCCGGGCGGGAACGTGGAGATGTACGCCTTCGGGTCGGCCTGGCGGATCGCGCGGGCGGCCTGCTCGTACTCCGCCCAGGTCGTCGGCGGGGCGATGCCCCACTTCGTGAACAGGTCCTCGCGGTAGAACATCGCCATCGGCCCGGACGCCTGCGGCACGGCGTAGACGCCCTCGCCGAACACGCCCTGCTCCCACTGCCAGTCCACGAAGTCGCCCTGGCGCTCCGCGACGCCGAGCGGCTTGAGGTCGACGAGCCCGCCTTCCAGCAGGAACTCCGGGATCACCTGGTACTCGACCTGCGCCAGGTCCGGGGCCTCGCCGGACTTGAGCGCGGAGTGCATCTTCGCGTAGCCGCCCTGGTTGCCCGCCGGGATCTTCTCCAGCTTGACCTGGACCTCGGGGTTCTCCGAGTTCCACAGGGCGACGGCCTTGTCCACGCCGGGCACCCAGGACCAGAAGGTCATGGTGATCTTCTCGCCGGGCTGGCGTTCCCGGGACTGTTCGGACGGCTCGCCGTCACCGCCACACGCGACCGCCGCGAGGCTCACCATGCCCAGCATGGCGACCAGCACGCGGCGAAGGTTGCTGCTACGCGTCATCGAGCTCAGCCCTCCTGGGTCCTACCGCCTTGCCCAGGCAGCGTTCCGGCGCCGGGCCTCAATGTCAATATATTGTCGTATTTTATGTTTTCTCGTAGTCTCAGCCCGAAGCTGAGGAGGACCCCGACATGAGCCACGGCGCCGAGGTGTCCGGCACCCCCGCCGGCGCGGGCCGGTTCGCCGGCCGGGTGGCGCTGGTCAGCGGGGCCGCGTCGGGCATCGGCGCGGCCACCGCCCGCCGGCTCGCCACCGAGGGCGCGGCCGTCGTCGCGGTCGACCTCGACCCGGACGGCGCCGCGGTCGCCACCGAGATCAACGCCGGGATCGGGCGGGCGGAGTTCCTCGCCGGGGACGTGGCCGACCAGGAGACCTGGCGGCGCGCGGCCGACCTCGCCACCGGGCGCTACGGGCGGCTGGACGTGGTGGTGAGCAACGCCTTCACGGTCGTCGTCAAGCCGATCACCGAGACCTCGCCGGGGGAGTGGTCGCGCCAGCTCGACGTGAACCTCGGTGCCGCCTACCTCGCCCTGCGCACCTGCCTGCCC
>DATABL010000127.1:0-8356 GCA_036259595.1 Actinophytocola sp. | reverse complement strand
GCGCCGACTTCGAGGTCGCGGCGAACGTGTCGGTGACGGTCACCGACGACCCGGCGGCCGCCTATGACAAGCACCGGCCGGTCATCGCGCTCTACGCCGGCGGGATGGGCGCCGCGGCGAAGAACTTCCACGCCGACCTGTTCCGGCGCATGGGATACGGCGAGGTCGTCGACGAGGTCGGGGCGCGGTTCCGGGAGGGCCGCAAGGCCGAGGCGGCCGCCGCCGTGCCGGACGAGCTGGTCGCCGAGACCGCGATCATCGGGGACCCGGCGGAGGTCCGCCGGCGGGTGGCCGAGTGGGCCGACCGGGGCGTGACGACGCTGGTCGTCGACGTCGAGGACGCCGAGCAGGTCCGCGCGGTCGCCCGAGCCGTCACCGGGGAACCGCTGGAACGGACGGTCTGAGCACGCCCGCGGCCAGCGCGAGCAGGAGCAGCAGCACGGCCGGCACCAGCAGCGCGACGCCGAGGTTCGCCGCGGTGGCGACGGACCCGATGACCGGCGGCGCGACGAACGAGCCGAGGTAGGCCATCGTCGACACCGTGGCGACCGCCTGCGCGGCGGTGCCGGTGGCGACCTCACCAGCGGCGCTGATCGTGAGCGGCATGGTCACCGAGAGCCCGATCCCGAGGAACGCGAACCCCACCAGCCCGCCGGCGACCGAACCGGTCAGCAGCCCGGCGCCGAGGCCGAGCCCGCCGGCGAGCGCGGCGAGGCGGAACACCGCCGGCCGCCCGTACCGACCCACCAGCCGGTCCCCGGACAACCGTCCGGCCGCCATCGCGACGAGGAAGACGGTGACCGCCATGCCGGCGGTGCCCGGGCTCGCCCCGAGCGACTCGCGCAGGTGCACCGCGGCCCAGTTGCTCGCGCCGCCCTCGGCGAAGGTGAGGCAGAACGCCAGCGCGCCGACGAGCAGCAGCGGGGTGGACCAGGCCATCGCCCGCTGGGAGGTGTGCGCCGCCGGTGCCTCGTCGGGGACCAGCCGGCGCACGGCGACGAACCGGACCGCGACGATCCCGGCGGCGACGGCCGCGAAGTGCGGCAGGACCCCGATCCCGACCGCCGCGGCGAGGGAGCCGAGACCGGCGCCGAGGACGCCGCCGACCGGGTGGGCCGCGTGCAGCCGGGACATGACGGACTGTCCACCGCGGCCCTGCAGGGCGAGCCCCTGGGCGTTCATCGCGACGTCGACGACGCTGTTCGCGGTGGCCATCAGCGCGGTACCGGCGGCCAGGAGGACCAGGGTCGGCGCGGCCCCGACACCGACGAACAGGACCGCGAAGGCGGGCATCGACCAGCCGAGCACGGCCCGGCTGCCCCACCGGCTGACCAGACGGCCGCCGGCCGGGAGCCCGAGCACCGCGCCGGCCTCGAGGCTCAGCAGGGCGACGGCGAGCGTGGCGTCGGAGAGCCCGGCCTGTTCCTTGACGGCGGGCAGCCGGCCGGCCCACGACCCGAACACGGTCCCCGTCGCGAGGAAGAGCGACGCCGTCGCCGCGCGCGTACCCACGGCCGGCCGCGTACCCGGCGCCCACCGGGCGAAACGGCACACTGGACGGCGTGATCGATGAACCGGCCATCAGGACGCTGTCCACCCGTCTCGTCTACGAGAACCCGTGGCTGACGCTGCGCGAGGACGAGATCGAGCGCGGCGACGGGTCCCGCGGGATCTACGCCGTGGTCGACAAACCGGACTTCGCCGTGATCGTTCCCCTGGAGGACGACGGGTTCCACCTGGTCGAGCAGTACCGGTACACGCTCGGCGGCCGCCGGTGGGAGTTCCCGCAGGGCGCGTTCCCGCAGGGCCGCACCGGCACGCCGGAGGAACTGGCCGCCGCGGAGCTCGCCGAGGAGACCGGGTTCACCGCCGGGCGGCTGGAGAAGCTGGGGTACCTCAACTGCGCGCAGGGCTTCACCGGCCAGGGCTACCACGTCTTCCTCGCCACCGACCTCACGCCCGGCCCCGCGCACCGGGAGGTCGAGGAGCAGGACATGCGCCAGCGGTGGTTCCCGCGCGCGGAGGTCGAACGCATGCTCCGCGACGGGGAGATCACCGACGACTCGACGCTCGCCGCGTACCTCCTGCTGAGCATGCGAAAGCCCTGAAGGACGCCCACTGCGCCCTTCAGGGCATCGGATCTACCCGGACTTGCGGCGGAAGGTGCGCTTGGCGTTCACGGGGCCGTGCGCGTCCCGCACCTTCGACCGGGCGTCGGCGTGCTCCTCACCGTTCCGCGTCAACGCCTGCTTGCGCTCGAGCGCCTCGCGGAATCGCTGCTTCACGTCGACCTGCTCGGTCTCCTCGTCGTTGGCGGCGGGCTCCGGTGTATCAGGCATACCGTCAGCCTCGCACGGAACGGGCTCCCCAGTCGAGCCGAATAGGGTCGCTCGACGGCGTCAGCGGCTCGAACCGCAACTCCGGGCCCTCCCGCCACCACACCGGGTCCGGCGACCGCCAGCGCTGCGCGGTCAGCGTCCGCCTGAGCACCTTGTACGTCGCGGTGCGCGGCAGCCGGGCGGTCAGCCGGACGAACCGCGGCACCTGACCGGCACCCAGGTCCTCCTGTGCGGCCAGGAACGCGGCGAAGGCGTCCGGGTCGAACATCGCGTCGGCGCGCAGCACCAGCGCCGCCATCAGCTGGTCGCCGACGTCCGGGTCGGGCACCGCGTACACCGCGGCGTCGGCGACGTCCGGGTGCCGGAGCAGGATCCGCTCGATCGGCGCCGGGCCGAGGGTCTCGCCGTGGTGCTCGCCGTCGACCCGCGGCCACTCGCCCGAGCGGCCGACCACGAAGCAGTAGCCGTCCGCGTCGCGGTAGGCCAGGTCGCCGCTCCAGAACACGCCGTCGCGCACCCGCTCGGCGTCGGCGTCCGGATCGCGGTAGTAGCCGGCGAACGCGCCGGCCGTGTCGACCAGTTCCCCGACCGCCTCGGCCTGGTTGACGACCCGGCCGGCGTCGTCGAGCACGGCCGGCGGGCACGGCTTCCCGGTGTCCGGGTCCAGCACCGCGAGTCCGCCGTCGAGCCGGCCGATCGAGTGCGGCGGCGTGCCGGGCGGACGCGGGACGACGACGGCGCCCTCGGTGGCGTCGTAGACGTCGACCACCTCGCAGTCGAACCGGTCCGCGAACGCCGCCACGTCCGCCGGGGCGCCCTCGCTGCCGAACATCACCCGCAGCGGGAGGGTCGCGTCGTCCTCGCGCGGCGGCGTGCCGAGGACGTAGGACAGCGGTTTGCCGACGTAGGTGGCGTAGGTGACGCGGTGCTTGCGGACGTCGTCGACGAAGTCGGACGCGGAGAACCTGCGGCGCAGGGCGATGGCCGACCCGGCGGCGAGGCCGACCGACCAACCGGCGGTGATGGAGCTCGAGTGGAACATCGGCATCGACACGTACACGGTGTCGCCGGCGCCGAGCCGGTAGCGGGACGCGAGCGTCCGCCCGGGGCCGGCGACCATGCCGTGGGTGTACCGCACGGCCTTCGGCTCGCCGGTGGTGCCCGAGGTGAAGGCCAGCATGAGCAGGTCGTCCGGTGCCGCGGGCACCGGTTCGACGGGACTGTGCATGTGCCGGAACATCGTGACGTGCCAGGCGGCGGAGTCGATGTCGAGCACTCGCGCACCGAGGTCGAGGCCCTGCAGGAGCTCCACGTACCGGCTGTCGGTGATCACCACCTGGCAGTCGGTCCGGCGGATGTCGCGGACCAACGCGTCGCCGCGGCGAGTGGTGTTCAGGGCGACGACCACCGCGCCGGCGAACGCCGCGCCGCCGAGCAGCAGCGAGAACTCGGGCACGTTGTCCATGAGCACGCCGACGTGGAACGGGCCGGGGCGGCGCAGCCCGTCCAGCAGCGCGGCCCGGTTCGCGCTCTCCTGGACGTGGTCGGCCCACGTCCATCTGATGTCCTCGAAGACGAGCCCCGGGTTCACATCCTCCGCGCGGGCGAGCAGCAGCTCGGTGACGGTGGGGAGCGGGTCCCCTGGCGCGGTCATGTGAGCCTCCTCGGGTCGGGCGAGCGCGCCGGCGGGCGGTGCGCGGATGGCAAAATATCGATGGAGTGGTGGTCCACGTCAATACCCACACCGCCGCCGCGCGGAACGTCGCGATGTGAATCCCATTGTGGGAAGCAACGTTTTTCATCTGCGCCGCGTCCGCGGTGTAACAATGGGAGAGCTGGTGTCCCACCACGGCGAAGTCCGTGCGGACCGAGAAGCTGCGAACTGCGACTTGCACCCAAGGCTGTCAACTGCGACGCAGCCGGGAAACGCCAGCGTGGCGGCGTTCCCCCGGCCCGACAGGGCGGGTCGCACCGGACGCGGGGCGTCGAACGCGAGGAGCGCGGCCGGTCATTCCGCGAACCGCCGGCGCGACACCGAAACGTTTCGGAGTGATAAGGAACACAGTCGATTCGCTCGAACACAGAGGAAATGTTCCTGACCGGTTCGGGCGGCGTGCACAATGGCATTTGTTCCGTGCAGATGGTGCCGTGCAGATGCACATGCAGACGCGACGAGGTTCCGTCCACAGTGGCGGGTGCCGGTCCGGCTCGGCGATGACCCCCGGACGGCGGTGGACGATCACCGGGGCGCGAGGCACGATGAGCCGGTGGGAAGCGAACAGGGAGCGGCGTTCGACCAGATCGGCCGGCGTTATGACGAGTCGTTCGTCGAGCGGGACGCGCAGCTCGCCGAGGGGGCGTGGCTGATCGAGCAGCGGCCGGGGCGGGTGCTCGACCTCGGCTGCGGGAGCGGGCTGCCGACGGCGAAGCAGTTGCTCGACGCCGGCGTCGAGGTCGTCGGCGTGGACGAGTCGGCGGTGATGCTGGAGCTCGCGGCGGAGCAGGCGCCCGGCGGCCGGTACCTGCACCGGGACCTGCGCGAGGTCGCCGACCTCGGCGAGTTCGACGCCGTGGTGGCGTTCTTCTCGCTGCTCATGCTGGCCAAGGCCGACATCCCGCCGCTGCTGCGCCAGCTGCGCGACCAGCTGCGCGGGCCCAAGCTACTACTGGTCGCCATGGTGCTCGGGGACTTCGACCAGTTCCCGATCAGCTTCCTGGGCGTGCCGACGCAGGTGTGCGCCTACCCGCCGGACGAGCTGCGGCAGCTGCTCACCGACACCGGCTTCGAGATCGTCGAGCTGCGCGAGGTGGCCGCGGAGGCCGAGCCGAACCGGATCGAGGTGCAGATCTTCCTGCGAGCGCGGGCGGTGTGAGGAGCTAGGGCGCGGCCACCCGGGCGCGAATCGCGCGGCCAGGGATCCGTCAGACGTGCCCTAGACCCACTCGCTCGGGCGGAGTGCCGCGCGCAGCTTGACCAGGGCGCGGTGCTGGGTGACCCGGACCGCGGTGGGCGTGAGGCCGACGGTGGCCGCGGTCTCCTGGGCGGACAGGCCGACGATCAGGCGCAGCCGCAGGATCTCCCGCTGCCGCGGCGGCAGGGTGTCGAGCAGGTCCGACAGGCGCTCGCGCAGGTCGGACGCCATGATCTGCTGCTCCGGGCTCGCGGACACGTCGACGCCGTCGGGCACGTCGGCCGCGGGGTCGGAGCGGTCCCGACCGGCCCGGCGGTAGTGGTCGGCGACCTTGTGCGCGGCGATGCCGTACACGAACGGCAGGAACGACTCCGGCTCGTCGCCGTAGCGCTTCAGCGCGCCGAACACGGCGACGCAGATCTCCTGGGCCACGTCGTCCGCGGACGAGTACGCCGAACCGCTGCGACCGATCCGTGACCGACAGTAACGATAGATGGCGGGTTGGATCCAGGTGAACAGGGTGGAGATGGCGTCCTGCTCGCCGGCCATGGAGGACACGACGAGCTCGTGGAACGCCGCGCTCTTCAGTCTCGCGAAGATTTCGGTGGCATCGGACGAGATGGCCTGCATGTGAGCAATGCTCGTAAATGAACCGTCAACTACACCAGGGTCCAAAGGCCCTAGCTTCGGTAACACCGTCGCATCCACGACACGGAAAGCCTGCCTACGCTGCGGGAACCCGGCTAGCGGTGGCGCGCTTGTCCGAGAGTTCAGGACCTGATCGACTATCGAAACAGCACCCGGCGGGAAATGTGTCGCAGCGTGTTCGCGTGCTCACGATTCCGATTCTTCCGCGTCCACGCGATCGGAAGTCCGCGACTCGGCGAGGCCGGTGGCGGGCGGCGACCGGACGGCACGCGGAGGCCACGGGGGTCGGTTGCGGAGCGTTGCGGCCTCGGTCCGGTGGGCCGGGGCTCGGGGACAGCTGCCCGGGGTGGTGTTCGCCAGGCGAACGAAATTGCCGCCGGAATTGACCCGGTAGTTCCAACAAGTCGAACGGCGCCCATAACGGATAGTGCCGGTCGTACCCTTATCCCGTGACCAGCCCGCCAGTGGAAGAACTGGCCGAAACGTTCGCCGAGCTCGCCGACACCCTCGTCGACGAGTTCGAGGTCGCTGACGTCCTGAACCTCCTGGCCGACCGGTGCGTGCGACTGCTGGACGTGACCGCGGCCGGATCGCTGCTGGTAGACCACGGTGGCGAACGACAGGGGACGGGTGCGTCCGACGCGGCGGCACTGCGGCTTTGCCTGCTCGACGAGGGGCCTGGTCACGACTGTTACCGGAGTGGCGAGCAGGTCCATTCGACCGATCTGATGGCGACCACTCGATGGCCGGAGTTCGGTGCGCCGGCGTCGGCGGCCGGCTTCTTGTCGGTGCACGCGCTGCCGTTGCGGTTGCGCGGTGAGGTGCTCGGGGCGCTGCTCCTGTTCCGGTCGGAGCGTGGGGAGTTGGACAAGGGGTACCTGCGGGTGGCGCAGGCGCTGGCCGACGTGGCCACGATCGGGCTGGTGCAGGCGCGGACGCTGCGGCGGCAGGCGGACCTGGCGGCACAGCTGCAGCACGCGCTGACCAGCCGCGTGGTCATCGAACAGGCGAAGGGCGTCGTGGCCGAACGCCTGCGGGTCGGGGTGGACGCCGCGTTCACCGCTCTGCGCCGCTACGCCCGCAGCTCGAACACCAGGATCGCCGACCTCGCCGTCGCCGTGGTCGACGGCGACTTCGAGATCGATCGCCTCCGCTGGCACTGACCCCTGCGTCAGGCCGACCTGGGGCGCAGACGGACGATCGAGTCGCGCATGTGGGACTCGATCAGGTGCAGCAGGAGGTCCTCGTCGCCGTCGGCGATGGCGTCGACCAGGACCCGGTGTTCGGTGACCAGGTCGGCGGACTCCGGGTAGTGCTCCTGCAGGGCCGCCAGGCACATCCTGGTCTCGACCAGCAGGGTCTGGGCCATC
The DNA here is from genome assembly GCA_036259595.1 of Actinophytocola sp. Classification (GTDB taxonomy): domain Bacteria; phylum Actinomycetota; class Actinomycetes; order Mycobacteriales; family Pseudonocardiaceae; genus Actinophytocola. Next base: position 1,087 of record DATABL010000127.1, on the reverse strand, counting down.
CGCTCCAGCCTGGAGTTGCCCGAGCACGTCACCAGCGCCAGGTGGAACGCCTGGTCCGCGTCGCTCATCGCGTTGCGGTCGCCGGACTCGGCCGCGGTCATCAGCACCGTCAGGGCCTCGGTCAGGTGGGCCACCGCCTCGCCGCGGTTGCCGTGCATGATCAGCTCGCAGGCCATCCGCTCGATCGCCAACCGCGCGAGGTAGATGTCCCGCACGTCCTTCTCGTCCAGGTCGATCACGAACAGACCCCGGTGCCGCTCCCCACGCAGCAGTCCCTCCTGCACCAGCCGCTGCATCGCCTCGCGCAGCGGACCCCGGCTCACCTCGAAGCGCGCCGCCAACTCGGCCTCACCCAGCTGGGTGCCCGGCGCGAACACGCCGTACATGATCGCCGAGCGCAGCTGGTCGGCGATCAGCTCCGCGGTGGACTGCCTGGCCACCGGTTCCAACTCGCCGAGCTCACTCATCCCCAGACCTCCATTCACGCGAACAAGGCACCCAGCCCCGGTCGCGACGCGGTGTCCCCGACCAGGCGCAGGCCCTCCCACACGCTCACCTGGTTCGCGGTCAGTACCGGCTTGTTCAGCCGCTCTTCCAGTTCCGACAGCCACGCCACCGTGTGCAGTGCCGTGTCGGGCACCAGCACGGCCTCGGCGTCGGCGTGGTCGTTGGCCGCCACGAACGCTCCGACGTCCTCGCGGCCCATCGTCCCCACCTCGGCGGCGGTGATGATCCCCTTGCAGGACAACGAGACCACCTCGATGTCCGCCCCGGCGAGGAACGCCGCGAACGCGTCGGCCACGTCCTGCGGGTACGTCGCGGCCACCGCCACCCGGCCGACGCCGAGGTGCTTGGCCGCGTTGACGAAGGCGAACGACGTGCTCGACGCCGGCACGCCCGCCTCGGCCCGCACCCCGTCCACCTGGGCGGTCGCGCCGTCCCAGCCGAACACGAAGCTGCCGCTCGTGCACGCCCACACCGCGGCGTCCACGCCGAGGGCCCGCAGCGCGCGGGCACCCTCGCCGAGCACGTCGTCGCCGCCGATGTCGAGCAGCGCGTCGACGCGGTGGGCGTCCTCGCGCATGAG
>DATABL010000126.1:0-27404 GCA_036259595.1 Actinophytocola sp. | reverse complement strand
GTTCCCTCGTCGTTGCTGTAGCTGCTCTTGCGCCAGGCCGTCTGCGACACTCCGTTGACCTCCTCGGTCGTACGCGTCGGCCAGATCGGCCGCGAACCTTCGGGATTGTCCCTCATCCAGGGCGACGTCAGCGAGCATTGGCATGAGTTCGCGGTAGCTGCGTACGTACTCGGAGGCCTCGAGGACCAGGCCACCGGCGCGAAGGTTGTCCAGGTACACGATCGGGCGGTGTCGGTTGAACTCCATCAGGTGGAAGGCCCCGCTCAACGTCGATCGTTCGCCGGCCGCACTGGGCACGATCCGCACCGTGACGTTGTCCAGCGCGGCTGTGAGTACAAGGTGTACCAACTGCTCGACCATGATCTTGTCGGTGCCGACACGGAGCCGCAGCGCCTGCTCGTGGATATAGAACGTGAACCGTGCAGGCTTCGGTCGGGACAGGAGTCGTCGCCGCTCCATCCGAGTGCCAACGGCGGCTGCCATCCGTTCCCGGGTGATGTCGGGGTTGATCGCGCTGATGAGTGCACGGGCGTAGTCGGGTGTCTGCAACAACCCGTGGATCACCTGCGGTTCGTACATGATCGCGTGCTCGGCCATCGCCTCGTGGAAGATCAGCGACTGGAGCGAGCCTCCGATCCGGTGGTCCGACAGGTAGTACCCCTGCTTGCGTTCGGCCGTCCTGGTGAACTCCAGGATCGGCTCCATCTCCGACAGGCTCATCCCGCAGATGACCAGGTACTGGACCACGTCCGTCACGCTCGACGTTCGGCCGCCGTTCTCCATCCGCGAGATCATGGCCAGCGGCCAGCCCACCTCGCGGGCCAGCCGTGTCTCCGACAGGCCGGCCTTCTCTCGCTCTCGACGCAGCAACCGGCCCAGTTCTCGGTACGCGGCCGAGGTGTAACGCATGCCCATGGCGGTCACGCTAAGCCCGCCACGGGGGAAACCCGGGCACAACCACGCCAACTCCACCCCATCGGCGCAGGTCGGGGCCCGGGTTTCCACTGTCGCAAGGGCTCAGACCTTGGCCAGTTCCCGTTCCGGCGTCTCCGGGGCCTCCCGCAGGCCGACGCGGCCGTGCACGCGCCGCAGCCAGCGCGGGGACCACCACGCCGCCCGGCCCAGCAGCCGGATGCCGACCGGGACCAGCACCCCGCGGATCAGCGTCGCGTCCATCAGGATCGCCAGGCCGGAGCCGATGCCGAGCATCTGGATGAAGCTCACCCCGCTCGTCCCGAACGCCAGCATGTTCACCGACAGCAGCACCGCCGCCATCGTGATCAGCCGGCCCGTCCGGGACAGGCCCTGGACGACGGCCGTACGCGAGTCCGCGCCCGCGTCGTGCAGCTCCTTGATCCGGCCCAGCACGAACACCTCGTAGTCCATCGACAGGCCGAACACCAGGCAGAACAGCAGCACCAGCATGCTCGTGTCCAGCGGCAGCGGCGTGAACCCGAGCCACCCCGACAACCATCCCTCCTGGAACACCAGCACCATCAGCCCCACGACCGCCGACAGCCCCAACACGTTGAACAGCAGCGCCCGCAGCGGCTGCCACACGCTCCCGGTGAACAGGAACAGCAGCACGAACGTCGTCAGCGCGATCAGCCCCGCCGCGAGCCCCAGCCGGCTGCCGATGGCGTCCTTGCTGTCCACCAGCTCCGCCGCCGACCCGCCGACCAGCGTGTCCGGGCCGGGGACCGCGCGCACCGCGTCGACCAGCTCCTGGCCCTCCGCCGAGTGCGCGTCGGGCGTGGTCCGCAGGGCCAGCTCCCGCAACCCGGACTCGGACTCGCTCGTGGTCACCGAGTCGATCCCGGGCAGCGCGGACAAACGGTCGGCGTAGGTGGCCAGCTCCGCGTCGCCGACCGGGTTCTGGGTGACGACGTGCATGGTCCGCGAGGTGTCGCTGGTGAACTCCGCCCGCAGGGTGTCGCCGACCACGCGGACGTCGGTGGTCTCCGGGAGCACCCGCTCGTCCGGGGTGCCGAACTCGACGCGCAGCAGCGGGATCGCCGCGATGACCAGCAGGGCGACCACCGGGAGCCCGGTCAGCACCGGGCGGCGCATGGCCGTCCCGGCGACGCGGCCCCACCACCGCGAGACCGAGCTGGGGGAGCGCTTGAGCCACGGCAGGCGCAGGCTGTCGACCCGGTGGCCGAGCACCGCGAGCAGCGCCGGCAGCACCACGAGCGCGCTGACCATCGCGATCAGCACCACGCCGATGCCCGCGTAGGCGAACGAACGCAGGAAGTACAGCGGGAACACCAGCAGTGTCGCCAGCGCGCTCGCCACCGTGATCGCGCCGAACAGGATCGTCCGGCCGGCCGTCTCGACCGTGCGGACCACCGCCGCGCGGGTGTCGGCGCCGCCGGCCAGCTCCTCGCGGAAGCGGTTGACCAGCAGCAGCGCGTAGTCGATGGCCAGGCCGAGGCCGAGCGCGGTGGTGAGGTTGATCGCGTAGACCGACACGTCGGTGAGCGAGCCGAGGATCGCCAGCTCGGCGAACGTGCCGACCACCGCGATCAGGCCGACCACGAGCGGCAGCAGCGCGGCGACGAGGCTGCCGAACACCACCACGAGCAGCACCAGGATGATCGGCACGGCGATGCTCTCGGCGAGTGCGAGGTCGCCGCCGATCTGGGTGCCGACATCGGTGCCGACGGCCGCCGCACCGCCGACGGTGACCGCGAGCGGGCCGCTGTCGGTGTCGTACCGCTCCCGCAGGTCCGCGACCACCTCGTCGCCGTCGGCACCGTCCGCGAGCGTGGCGACCGCGATCGCGTGCCGGCCGTCCGCCGAGCGCATGGCCGGCGCGTCGGTGGTGAAGTACGAGGCGACCTCGACCAGCGCGGGGTCACCCGTGAGCCGGTCGGCCAGCTCGGTGCCCTCCGCACGCGCGGCCGGGTCGTCGACCGAGCCGTCGGCCGTCATCAGGAACACCAGGTCGCTCTCGCCGCCGAACTCGCGGTCGAGCAGTTCTTGGGCCTGGCTGGACTCGGCGGCCGGGTCGGCGAACCCGCCGTCGGTTCGCAGCTTGCCGAACGCGGTGAAGCCGAGGGCCGACGCACCCACCACCACCAGCGCGGCCAGCACGAGCACCGTGCGTGCGTGGTCGGCGGCGAACCGACCGATCCGTTGGAACATGACGACTCCCGTTGATGTGTACGACCGTAAACTTGATGGCTGTTAACTTGCCACCGATGTTTACCGGTGTCAACATGTTTCTCATGGGATCGTCAGGTTCGGCGAAGCGGGCGTACCACCACGGTGACCTCCGCAACGCCCTGGTCACCGCCGCCGCCGAGCTGGCCGCGCAGGGTGGGCCGAGCTCGGTGTCGGTCCGTGCCGCCGCCCGCGCCGTCGGCGTGACGCCGACCGCCGCCTACCGGCACTTCGCCGGCCACGAGGAGCTGCTCAAGGCCGCCAAGGACCAGGCCCTCGACGAACTCACCGAGGCGATGAACAAGGAGCTGGCCGAGCGCCCGCAGTCCGAGGATCCGGTGCGGTACGCGCTGGGCAGCCTCGCCGCGCTCGGCCGCGGCTACATCGTCTTCGCCCGCGAGCGGCCCGGCCTGTTCCGCACGGTGTTCTGCTGGGAGGGCGAGGACGCGGAGGCGCGCACGGCCAGCAACCCGTTCCAGCTGCTCCTCGGCTCGTTGGACGAGCTGGTCGAGGTCGGCTACCTCAGCCCGGAGCGCCGCCCGCTGGCCGAGTTCGCCGCGTGGGCGATGGTGCACGGCCTGGCGAACCTGTTCGACGGCCCGCTGCGCGAGCTCCCGCCGGACCTGCGCGACCAGGCCATCGCCCGCTCGATCCTGATCCTCGGCCACGGCCTGTCCGGCAAGGGCCTCACCGCCGAGCAGGAGGCCCTGCTGGTCGACGAGATGACCACCCGCGCCTGACCTCGAACGGGCCGTTCGCTCGGATCGGTTGGCGCGTTGGTGGGTCCGATCCCGGCCAGTCGGGCTAGAGTTCGAAACGTGTCCGTCGCCCGCGCCGAAAGACTCGTGAACCTGGTGTTGTGCCTGCTCTCGACCCGGCAGTACCTGCCGGCCGAGCGCATCCGGGCCATCGTCGCCGGCTATGCCGACGCGCCGAGCGACGAGGCGTTCCACCGCATGTTCGAGCGGGACAAGAACGAGCTGCGCGACCTCGGGATCCCGCTCGAGTTCGGCAGCAACCGCACGATCGACGCCGAGGACGGCTACCGGATCGCCCGCCGGGACTACGAGCTCGGCGACATCGACCTGGAGCCGGACGAGGCCGCCGCGGTCGCGCTCGCCGTCCGGCTGTGGGACTCCCCGGAGCTGACCGGCGCCGCCGCCGGCGCCCTGCTCAAGCTGCGCGCGGCCGGCGTCGACGTCGACCAGGGCGTGCCCGCGGTGGTGGAGCCGAAGGTCCGCACCACCGAGCCGGCGTTCGGCCCGCTGCTCGCCGCGGTCCAGGCCGGCCGCGCGGTGCGGTTCGACTACCGCCGGCCCAGCCCGGCCGAGCTGCGGACCCGCACCCTCGAACCGTGGGGCGTGGTGTCCTGGCGCGGACGCTGGTACGTCGTCGGCCACGACCGCGACCGGGCCGCGCCCCGCTGCTTCCGGCTGTCCCGGATCGTCGGCGAGGTGCGCGCGTTCGGCCGCCCCGGCGTGGTGCGCCGCCCGCCCGGCGTCGACCTGCTGGAGTTCGTCTCGACCAGCACCGGCGAGCCGCCCGACACCACCACCGTGCGGCTGTGGGTGGCCCGGAACCGCGCCGCCGGCCTGCGCCGCCGCGCCACGGTCGTCGGCGGGCGGACCATCGACGACGTGCCGGGTGACGTCATCGAGCTGGAGCTGCACCACCCCGACTCGGCCGCCGGCTGGATCGCCGGGTACGGCGAGGACGCGGTGGTCCTCGAACCGGAGGTGCTGCGCAAGACCGTGCACGAACGGCTGCTCGCGGCGGCGGGAGGTGCCCGGTGACCTCCTCCCAGGACCGGCTGCCCCGGCTGCTGGCGCTCGTGCCGTACCTCATCGCCCGGCCCGGCATCCGCGTCGACGAGGCCGCCGCCGACTTCGGCGTGCCGGCCCGCCAGCTGCGCAAGGACCTCGAGCTGCTGTGGATGTGCGGGCTGCCCGGTTACGGGCCGGGCGACCTGATCGACCTGTCGTTCGAGGGCGACACGATCTCGGTCGCCTTCGACGCCGGGATGAGCCGGCCGCTGCGGCTCACCGGCGCCGAGGCCACCGCGCTGCTCGTCGCCCTGAACACGCTGCTGGAGGCCCCCGGGGTGGCCGACGCCGACGCGGTGCGCCGGGCGGTCGCCAAGATCGAGGCAGCCGCCGGGCAGGCCCAGCCGGCCGGGGTCGCGGTCGGCCTCGGCGTGCGCGAGGGCGAGACCACGGCCCGGTCGCGGCGGGTCGTGCAGGGCGCGCTCCAGGCCGGACACGCGCTGCGGATGACCTACTACACCGCGTCCAAGGACCGGATCAGCGAGCGGACCGTCGACCCGATGCGGATGCTGATCGTCGAGGGCCGCAGCTACCTGGAGGCGTGGTGCCGCCGCGCCGAGGCGGTGCGGCTGTTCCGGCTGGACCGCATCGACGAGGTCACCGAGCTCGACGAGCCGGCCGCGCCGCCTCCCTACGCCGAGCAGACCGACACCTCCGCCGGCCTGTTCCGCGAGCGGCCCGACCACGAGGTCGCGCAGCTCGTGCTGGCCCCGGACGCGCGGTGGGTGTCGGAGTACTACCCGGTGGAGAGGGTGACCGAGCTCGACGACGGCTACCTGCGGGTCCGGATGCGCTACGCCGACGAGTCGTGGATGGTCCGACTACTGCTCGGCCTCGGCGGCGACGTGACCGTCGAGGAGCCGGTGGCCCTGGCCGACGGCCTGCGTGAGCGGGCCCGGCGGGCGCTGTCGCGCGCCGGACAGCTGGCGGTAACCCCGTGATCGGAGAAAAGCCGGGTACCGTCGACCCCACGACCGACACTCGACCACTACGGTAGGGGTGTGATGTCGTACCTGCCGACCTGGATCGCGGTCGCCGCGGGACTGGTGCTGCTCGCCGCGGTACTGGTCCGGTCCGCGCGCACCGCACGGCGCTTCGGTGCCACCGCGTCGGCGGTCAACGCCCGGTTCAGCGACGAGACCGGCCACCTGAAGGCCCGGTCCGCGGCACTGCGGGTAGCGATGAACGAGACCCGCGCACGGGTGAAGCACACCTCGGTTGACGTACCATCAGGGCACCGGGGCAGACAGGAGGATGACCGTGGGTAACTTGGGTGTTCCCGAGCTCTTGATCATCGCCGGGGTGATCATCCTGCTCTTCGGGGCGCGGAAGCTCCCGGAGATGGCGCGTTCGCTCGGCAAGTCGGCGAAGGCGTTCAAGGAAGAGACCAAGGGCATGCGGCACGGCAACGACGACGAGGACGAGACCCCGTCGACGACCGCGCAGACGCAAGCACCGGCCCAGCCCGTGGCGCAGCAGCAGCTGCCCCAGGCCCAGCCGCCGGCGCCGAGCGTCTCCCAGCAGGTCAACGGCTCGCAACCGGCTGAGCAGACCCAGCAGAACAAGAACGCCGGCTAGAGAACGGGCACGCAACGGTGGCGCGCATACCGCACCGCCGGGACGACAGCCGTCGCGAGAAGAAGCGTCTTCGCAACCGCCGGCACAATCCCGACGGCACGATGACCCTTCGGGATCACCTCTACGAGCTGAAACACCGGCTCGGGCTGGCCCTGCTCGCTTTGCTGGTCGGCTGTATCGCCGGATTCCTGTGGTTCCAGTGGCGGGTGGGTCCCGTGCCGTCCCTCGGGGACCTGCTCACCGGCCCGTACTGCGCGTTGAACCCCGACGACCTGCTCACCGGCGACGACTGCAAGCTGTTGCAGACAAAGCCGTTCGAGGCGTTCCTGGTGCAGTTCAAAGTCGGCCTGGCCGCCGGCGCGGTGCTGACCAGCCCGTTCTGGCTGTACCAGATCTGGGCGTTCGTCACGCCCGGCCTGTACGACAACGAGCGGAAGTTCACCCGGATCTTCGTGGTGCTGGCGTCGTTCCTGTTCATGTGCGGCGCCGTGCTGGCCTACTTCGTGGTGCCCAAGGGCCTGGAGGTGCTGGTCAGTTTCGGTGGCGAGCAGTTCACCACCGCGCTGACCGCGAACGACTACATCTCGTTCGTGCTGGTGATGCTGCTGATCTTCGGCGTGAGCTTCGAGCTGCCGCTGATCATCACCATGCTGAACCGGATCGGCGTGCTGCCCTACCGCAACCTCAAGAACTGGCGGCGGGGCATCATCTTCACGCTGTTCATCTTCGCCGCCGTCGCCACGCCCGGCACCGATCCGATCGGCATGCTCGCGCTGGCCGCGTCCATGACCGTGCTGTTCGAGCTGGCCGTGCAGATCGCCCGCATCCACGATCGCAGGGCCGCGCGCAAGGCGGTCGCCGAGGGCTGGGGCGACCCGGAGGACTACGACCTCGATCCCGAGGACGTGCCGGAGAAGCCCGCCAAGGCCGGCCTCGACGACGTCACCTGATCGGATGGGTCTGCGGGCCGCGATGGTCGTGCACCCGGCGTCCGGCCTCGGCCGCGCCGGGCGCATCGCCGACACCGTCGCCGACCGGCTGCGCGGCGCCGTCGACGACCTGACCACCGTCCGGGTCGACTCGGTCGAGGAGTCTCGGCGGCTGATGGGCAGCGCGCACGCCGCCGGGCTCGACCTGGTCGTCGTGGTCGGCGGGGACGGCTCGGCCCACCAGGGCGTCCAGTTCTGCGCCGAGCACGACGTCGCGCTCGCCGTGATCCCCGCGGGCACCGGCAACGACCTGGCCCGCACGCTCGGCGCGCGCACCGACCCGCTGGCCGCCGCCGACGCGCTGGTCGCCGACCTCAGGGCCGACCGGCGCACCCGGATCGACCTGGGCAAGGTCGCGGACGGGCCCTGGTTCGCCGGCGTGCTGTGCGCCGGGTTCGACTCGGCGGTGAACGAGCGGGCCAACCGGATGCGCTGGCCCCGCGGCCCGCGCCGCTACGACCTGGCGATCCTCGCCGAACTCGCCCGGCTGCGGCCCGGCAGCCTCAGTCTGGTCCAGGACGGCACCCGCACCGACCACCCGGCCGCCACCCAGATCGCGATCGGCAACATCCCGCACTACGGCGGCGGCATCCCCATCTGCCCGGCCGCCGACCCCACCGACGGGCTGTTCGACGTCACCCTGGTCGGCCGGGCCAGCCGGCTCGACCTGGTGCGGATGCTGCCCGGCCTGCGCACCGGCCGGCACGTCGAGCACCGGCTCGTCACCACCTCCCGGGCCCGCGAGGTGTGGCTGGGCGAGGACAACGGCTGGATCGCCTACGCCGACGGCGAACGGATCGGCCCGCTCCCGGTGCGGGTCAGCTGCGTGCCGGGCGCGTTGGAGATCTTCGGCCGGGTCGTGTCCGGTTAGCGTCCGGCGGTCTCGACGTTCCCGATGACAGGCACCACCGTGGTGCCGCACCGACGAGGAGCACACCGTGAAGTACATGATCCTGGCCCTCGCCTCGCAGGTCGACTACGACGCCCTGGTCGGCAAGCCCGGCTCGGCCTGGACCGCCGAGGACTTCGCCGCCCTGCGGCGGTTCATGACCGACCTCAACGAGGACCTCACCGAGTCGGGCGAGCTGGTCGAGACCCGCGGACTGGCCGCACCGGTGCACTCCCGCCGGCTCCGGCTGCGCGACGGCGTGCCGGTGGTCACCGACGGGCCCTACGCCGAGACCGAGGAGGTGCTGGCCGGCTACTGGATCGTGGAGTGCGCGAGCTTCGACCGGGCCACCGAGATCGCGGCGCGGATCGTCGACGGGCCCGGCCCGGACAGCGACCGGGAGAACTACGTGGTCGACGTGCGCCCGCTGGTCGACTCGGCCGATGACCACTTGGCGGACTGACCGTGCCGCCGACCGAGGACCTGCTCCGTGAGCTCGCGCCGCGGGTCCTCGGCGCGGTCGTCCGCCGCTACGGCCACTTCGACACCGCCGAGGACGCCGCCCAGGAGGCGCTGCTCGCGGCGGCGACCCAGTGGCCACGCGACGGCGTGCCGGACAACCCGCTCGGCTGGCTGGTCACCGTCGCGTCCCGGAGGCTCACCGACCTGCTGCGCAACGAGCAGGCCCGGCAGCGCCGCGAGGACACCGTCGCCCGGTGGACCCGGACCTCAGCCGCGGCCGATTCCACTACCGACGACACGCTGATCCTGCTGTTCCTGTGCTGCCACCCCGCACTGTCGCCGGCCTCGCAGATCGCGCTGACGCTGCGTGCGGTCGGCGGCCTGACCACCGCGGAGATCGCCCGCGCGTTCCTGGTGCCCGAGGCGACCATGACCAGGCGGATCACCCGCGCGAAGAAGGCGGTCAAGGACAGCGGCACCCCGTTCGCCATGCCCGCGGACCACGCGTCCCGCCTCGGCGCGGTGCTGCACGTGCTGTACCTGGTCTTCACCGAGGGCTACGCCGCCACCTCCGGGCCCGACCTGCACCGGCTGGAGCTGTCGGCCGAGGCGATCCGGCTGACCAGGATCCTGCACCGCCTGCTGCCCGCCGACCAGGAGGTGATCGGGCTCCTCGCGTTGATGCTGCTCACCGACGCCCGCCGCCCGGCCCGCACCGGACCGGTCGGCGAGCTGGTACCGCTGGAGGAGCAGGACCGGTCCCGCTGGCACGCCGACGCGATCGCCGAGGGCATCGCGCTGATCAGCGACGCCCTGCCCAGGGGTGCCACGGGCCCCTACCAGCTCCAGGCCGCGATCGCCGCCGTGCACGCCGAGGCCGCGACCACCGAGGACACCGACTGGCCCCAGATCGTCGCCCTGTACGAGGTGCTGATGCGGGTGTCCGACGGGCCGGTGGTCGCCCTCAACCACGCCGTCGCCGTCGCCATGGCGCGCGGGCCGCGGGCCGGCCTCGCGTTGCTCGACGAGGTGGCCGCCGACGAGCGCCTGGCCGCCGACCACCGCCCGCTCGCTGTCCGCGCCCACCTGCTGGAGCGGCTCGGCGACCTCGACGCCGCACGGGCGGCCTACCTCGCCGCCGCCGACCTGGCGACCAGCCTCCCCCGCCAGCGCTACCTCAACACCCGTGCCGCCCGCCTGCCCGACCGACCAGGGCACGAGGGCGTCGGGCGGCGCGATGCCGGGGACATGTGAAAGTCTTGGGTACGTGGCCACCAGCCCTTCTCCTTCGCCGGCCGAGGCCTACTCCGCGTCACGTCGGCGGTCGAGCCATCCGCGGCTGACGGAGTTCACCGCACAGCTGCCGTTCGAGCTCGACCCGTTCCAGGACGAGGCGTGCGCCGCGCTGGAGGACGGGCACGGGGTGCTGGTGTGCGCGCCCACCGGGGCCGGCAAGACCGTGGTCGGCGAGTTCGCCGTGCACCTCGCGCTCGCCGAGGGCTTCAAGTGCTTCTACACCACGCCGATCAAGGCGCTGTCCAACCAGAAGTACGCCGACCTGGTCGACCGGTACGGGCCGAAGCAGGTCGGGCTGCTCACCGGCGACTCCTCGGTCAACGGCAACGCCCCGATCGTCGTGATGACCACCGAGGTCCTGCGCAACATGCTGTACGCGGGCTCGGCCACCCTCGACGGGCTCGCCTACGTCGTCATGGACGAGGTGCACTACCTCGCCGACCTGTTCCGCGGCGCGGTGTGGGAGGAGGTCATCCTGCACCTGCCCGAGTCGGTGCGGCTGATCTCCCTGTCGGCGACCGTCAGCAACGCCGAGGAGTTCGGCGACTGGCTGGTCGAGGTCCGCGGCGACACCACGGTCGTGGTCGACGAGCACCGCCCGGTGCCGCTGTGGCAGCACATGATGGTCACCGGCCGGCTGCTGGACCTGTTCGTCGGCGAGGACCCCGAGGGCCAGCCCCGGATCAACCCGAACCTGCTGCGCCGCACCGAGGACGTCGGCCGCCAGTCACCCTGGCGGGGTCCGCGCCCTCGTGGTGGGCGGTCGGCGCCGCCGCCGCGCGGGCCCCGGTTCCGGCCGCCGTCGCGGGTCGACGTGGTGCAGCGGCTCGACGGCGCGGGCCTGCTGCCGGCGATCGTGTTCGTGTTCAGCCGGGTGGGGTGCGACGCCGCGGTCGGCCAGTGCGCGCGGTCGGGCCTGCGGATGAACACCGAGGCCGAGGTCGCCGAGATCCGCCGGATCGTCGACACCCGCACGAAGGACCTCAACGACGCCGACCTGCGGGTGCTCGGGTTCTGGGAGTGGCGCGAGGCGCTGGAGCGCGGGTTCGCCAGCCACCACGCGGGCCTGCTGCCGGCGTTCAAGGAGACCGTCGAGGAGCTGTTCGTCCGCGGGCTGGTCAAGGTCGTGTTCGCCACCGAGACGCTCGCGCTCGGCATCAACATGCCGGCCCGGACGGTCGTGCTGGAGCGGCTGGTCAAGTACAACGGCGAGGCGCACGTCGACCTGACCGCGGGGGAGTACACGCAGCTCACCGGCCGGGCCGGGCGGCGGGGGATCGACATCGAGGGCCACGCGGTGGTGGTCTGGCAGCCCGGCGTGGACCCCAAGCAGGTCGCCGGGCTCGCCTCCACCCGGACCTACCCGCTGCGCTCGTCGTTCCGGCCGGCGTACAACATGGCGGTCAACCTGGTCGACCGGCTCGGCGTGCGGGAGGCCCGCGAACTGCTGGAGCAGTCGTTCGCGCAGTTCCAGGCCGACCGCTCGGTGGTGGGGCTGGCGCGGCGGATCGAGCGCAACCGCGAGGCGCTCGCCGGCTACGAGCAGTCGATGACCTGCCACCTCGGCGACTTCACCGAGTACGCGAACCTGCGGGCGCGGCTGTCGGAGCGGGAGAAGGCCCTGTCCCGCAAGAACGCGTCGGCCCGGCGCGCGGAGGCCGCCCGGTCGCTGGAGGCGCTGCGCAAGGGCGACGTGATCGCGGTGCCGGCGGGCCGGCGGTCCGGGCTCGCGATCGTGGTCGACCCGGGGCTCGACCCGATGGGCGACCCGCGCCCGCTGGTGCTCACCGAGGACCGCTGGTCCGGACGGCTGTCGGTGGCGGACTTCCCGACGCCGGTGGAGGCGCTGGGCCGGGTCAAGCTGCCCAAGCAGGTCGACCTGCGCTCGCCGCGCTCGCGCCGCGACCTGGCGTCCACGCTGCGCAACACCGGCATCGAGGCGCCGGGCCGGTCCCGCCGTCGCCCCGGCGGAGCGGACGAGGACGGCGAGCTGGCCGCGCTGCGCCGGGCGCTGCGCGCGCACCCGTGCCACGGCTGCGACGACCGCGAGGCACACGCCCGGTGGGCGGAGCGGCACCGCCGGCTGCGCGCGGAGACCACGCAGCTGGAGCAGAAGGTGGCGGCCACCACGCACTCGCTGGCCCGCGCGTTCGACCGGATCCGCGCCCTGCTCACCGAACGCGGCTACCTGCTGCACGCGGACGGCGAGGACGAGATCACCGGGCAGGGGCGGTGGTTGGCGCGGCTCTACAGCGAGTCCGACCTGCTGGTGGCCGAGTGCCTGCGCAACGGGGTGTGGGACTCGCTGGACGCGCCGGAGCTGGCGGCGGTGGTGTCGGCGCTGGTGTACGAGACGCGGCGGGACGGGCCGGCGGAGCCGCGGGTGCCGGCCGGGCCGGTCACCGACGCGCTCGGCGCGACCATGCGCCTGTGGACCGAGCTGGAGCACGACGAGCGGCGGCACAAGCTGGACCGGACCCGTCAGCCCGACGCGGGGTTCGCGTGGACGGCGTACCGCTGGGCGCGGGGCGAGTCGCTGGAGCGCGTGATGTCGGCCGCCGAGTCCGCCGGCTCCGAGATCTCCGCCGGCGACTTCGTGCGGTGGTGCCGGCAGGTGATCGACCTGCTCGACCAGCTGCGCGACGTGATGGGCACCGGTCACCCGGTCGGCGCGGCGGCGCACGAGGCGGTGCGGGCGATGCGGCGCGGCGTGGTCGCTCTCGGGGTGGCCTGACTGGTCCAGACGGGCGGAATCCCGTGGCGCGGCACACGCTCAGTACACGTGCCGCTATGGTTTGATCGCGCCCAGCGGCACGCAGACCGACCTCGATTTTCGCGGAGGCTAACCATGACCAGCCCGTACGGGCCTCCCGGTGGCAACGACCCGCAGCAGCCGTGGGGACAGCAGCCCTACGGCGGCGGCCCGACGCCGGGCACACCGTCCGGTGGGTTTCCCGCCCAAGGGCCTGGCCAGGGTGGTTACGGTCAGCAACAGCCGTACGGTCAGCAGCCGTACGGGCAGCCCGACCCGTCGCAGCAGCAGTACGGGGGGTACGGCCAGCAGCCGACCCAGCAGTACCCCGGCGGGTACGGCCAGCAGCAACAGCAGCCCTACGGCGGCTACGGTCAGCAGCAACAGCCCGGCGGGGGGTACCCCGGGCCGTACGGCCAGCAGCCGCAGAAGAAGGGCGGCGGGGCCTGGATCTGGATCGTGGTCGTGGTGGTCGTGCTGGCGGTGGGCGCGTTCGGCGTGCTCGGCTTCATCGCCCCCGGCTTCCTGAACAAGAAGGTCTTCGACGAGGCGGCGCTCGAGGGCGACGAGGGCGTGAAGAAGATCCTCATCGAGAACTACAACGAGCCTGCTGAGGACGTCGGCGCCGTGGACTGCCCGGCCGACCAGGAGGTCAAGCAGGGCAACACCTTCGAGTGCACCGTCACGATCCGCGACGAGGAGATGACCGTCCAGATCACCGTCGTCAACGACGACGGGCAGTACGAGGTCTCGACGCCGGAGAGCAAGTAGGGCCCGTAGACTGGAACCGGACATCTGGCTGTGAAGGGGTTTGTGTGCGTCGTCGACTCGTTGGCCTGCTCGTCGTTCCCGTGTTCGTGCTCGCCGGCTGCGGGGGCGAGGTCGACGTCAACCTTCCCGACGTGCCGGACGTGCCGGACATCGAGATGCCGAACGTCCAGGTGCTGAACGAGGACCTGCTGGAAGGGGCCAACGGCGTCAAGGAGTTCCTGGCCCAGGAGTACAACCTCAACGACGTCAGCGGCGTCGACTGCCCGGGCGAGCTCGCGCTGCAGTTCGACTGCACGGTGACCGTCGCCGGGGTGGAGAAGACCGTCACGGTCACCGTGCTCAACGAGAACGGCGAGTTCGAGGTCAGCGAGCCGCGGTAATCCGGTCGCGCGGCCGGGTCGTGCGGGGCATCATCGGCCGGTGACCCAGACCCTGCCGTCCACACGGACGACCGAGTTCGAGATCCGGGCCGTCGAGGACGGCGACCTGCGCGCGGCGAACGCCGTCTTCATGGAGGCCCTGCACGAGGAGTCGCCCGACGACGAGAAGTGGGCGATCCTGGCGAAGGGGTACGAGCCGGGCCGCACGTACGGCGCGTTCGCCGGCGGCACCGTCGTCGGTGCCACGATGTCGTTCACCTCCGACCTCACCGTGCCGGGCGGCGCGGTCGTGTCGATGGCGGCTGTCACCGGCGTCGGCGTGCGCACCGACCACCGCCGGCGCGGGGTGCTGACCGGGCTGATGCGTCGCCAGTTGGCGGACCTCGCCGACGCCGGCGAGGTGCTCGCCACCCTGCACGCGAGCGAGCCGACGATCTACGGCCGGTTCGGCTACGGCGTGGGCACGGTGTCCCGCGTGACGCGGGTCCGCCCGGCCCGCGCCCGCCTGCGTGCCGAGGTGCCGACCGCGGGCACGGTGCGGCTGCTGACCAGGGACGAGGCGCTGACGCTGCTGCCCGAGGCGTACGCGCGGCTGCGGCCGCGGCGGGCCGGGGTGATGGGTCGTGCGCCGTCGTGGTGGGCGATGGCCTACGAGTACCGCATGGCGCACTCGCGCCAGCGGGTCGCCGCGCACCACGGCCCGGACGGCGAGATCGACGGCATGATCGCCTTCCGCTCGGTGGAGATCCCCTCCGACGACCCGCGAACCGGTGCGGGCGTCGCCGTGCTCGACTTCATGGGCGCGAACCAGGCGGTGGAGAACGACCTGTGGCGGTTCGTGCTCGGCATCGACCTCGTCGACGAGGTCACCGTCTACATGCGCCCGCTCGACGACCCCCTCGAGGCGATGCTGGAGAACGCGCACGGAGCCCGCGGCGAATGGGACGACGAACTGTGGGTACGGGTGGTGGACGTGCCGGCCGCGCTCGCCGCGCGCACCTACGGCGCGGCGGACCCGGTGGTCGTCGAGGTGGTGGACCCGATCCTGCCGGCCAACTCCGGCCGCTACCTGGTCGGCGGCCCGCGGGGGGCGGAGCGGACCGACGCACCGGCAGCGCTCACGCTCGACGTGGAGGCACTGGGCATGGTCTACCTCGGCGCGTGGCGCCCGTCGAAGCTGGCCGAGATCGGCCGGCTCACCGCACACGCCCCGGCCGCGCTCCCGGCCGCCGACCGCCTGTTCGCCACCGACGAACCATCCTGGTGCGGCAGCATGTTCTGACGCCGAACGCCGGTGGGTGCTGCCGTTGGTCGACGCCGGCGCCAGCGCCGTCCGCGCGGGGGCGTGCGGGCGGCGCGGATCAGGCGTGGGCGGCGGGGAGCGCGGCCAGCAGCCGGTCCACCGACGCGCCGAGGTCCCACTTCTCCTGCAGCATGCGGACCCGGTCGAGGTCGCGGGGCTCGGTCGGCACGGCGTCGTCGCGGTCGACGGTGACCGCGGCGTCCACGGCGACGCGGACCACCCGCGGCGCGGCGGCCACGTACTCGGCCGCGTCGATGAGTGCTGTCTTCACGCGTAGCGGGACCAGTTTGTCGTCGGCCGCGGCGGCGGCCAGCAAGCCCTCCAGGGAGCCGAACCTCGTGATCAGCTTCGCGGCGGTCTTCTCGCCCACGCCGGCCACGCCGGGCAGGCCGTCCGACGGGTCGCCGCGGAGCAGGGCCATGTCGGCGTAGGCGCGGCCGCTGTTCTCGGGGGGCAGCGCGTAGCGGGCGGCGAGTTCGCGCGGGCCCAGCACCTCCGCCTTCGCCCAGCCTCGGCCGACGTAGATCACCGCGACCGGGGTCGGCTCGTCGCGGACGACCTGGAACAGGTCGCGGTCGCCGGAGACCACCTCGACGGGATCGGTCGACTCGCGGGCGGCGAGGGTGCCGATCACGTCGTCGGCCTCGTAGCCGTCGGCTTCGGCCACGGCCAGGCCCACCGCGTCCAGCAGGTCGAGGATGATGGGGACCTGCGGGGTGAGCGTGTCCGGCACCTCCTCGACGTTGTTCACCGGGTCGGCCACCCGGTGCGCCTTGTACGAGGGCAGCGCCTCGACCCGGAACGCCGGGCGCCAGTCGGCGTCCATGCACGCGACCAGGCGGCCGGGGCGCCGTTCGGTGAGGATGCGCGCAATCGTGTCGGCGAACCCGCGCACCGCGTTCACCACCGTGCCGTCGGGCGCGGTCATCGAGTCCGGCAGGGCGTGGTAGGCGCGGAAGTACAGGCTGGCCGCGTCGAGCAGCACGAGGGGACGGCTCACGCGCGCTAGCCTGCCATGTCCGGACGCCGCCGTGGGGGAAGGGCAGAATCGACACGACGAGCGTGCGCGGACCCGCTGACACGCGGCTGAGCGATCGCTGAGATGCCGCCGAGCCGCCTGGGTAGGCTCCAGAGCATGTCGAACACCGTCACCGCGATCGACCCGTCGGCCCTGCGTGCGCGGCTGGACCGTGCCAGGGAGGCCGCCGGGAACGCCGGCGTCGACGCCATGCTGATGGCGCCCGGCTCGGACCTCCGCTACCTGCTCGGCGCCTCCGGCAGCTCCTTCGAGCGGCTGACCTGCCTGGTCCTGCCCGCCGGCGCGGGGCCGGTGCTCGTGGTGCCGAAGCTGGAGGCGCCGGGCTACGCCGACGTGCCGACCGCGGCCCTGGGCGTCGAGCTGGCCACCTGGGTCGACGGCGAGGATCCGTACGCGCTCGTCGCGTCGCTGGTCGGCGGTTCGACCAGTGTGGCGCTCGGCGACATGATGCCGGCGCTGCACGTGCTGGGCCTGCGCGGCGCGCTGCCGGACGCGCACCAGGTGCTCGCCGGGCCGATCGTGCGCGAGCTGCGGATGCGCAAGGACGCCACGGAGATCGCGGCGCTGCGCCGGGCGGGGGCGGCGATCGACCGGGTGCACGCCCGGATGGCGGAGTTCCTGCGGGTCGGGCGCACCGAGGCGGAGGTCGGCGCGGACGTCGCGGCGGCGATCGTCGAGGAGGGGCACACGGTGGCGGAGTTCGTCATCGTCGGCTCCGGGCCCAACGGCGCGAGCCCGCACCACAGCCTGTCCGACCGGGTGATCGAGGCGGGCGACGTGGTGGTGGTCGACATCGGCGGGCCGGTCGACGACGGCTACTGCTCGGACAGCACCCGCACCTACGTCATGGGCTCGCCGCGGGAGTCCGACGTGGCCGACACCTACGCGGTGCTGCAGCGTGCGCAGGCGGCGGCCGTCGCCGCGGTCCGGCCGGGGGTGGCGGCGCAGGACGTGGACGCGGCGGCCCGGTCGATCATCGCCGACGCCGGGTTCGGCGAGCAGTTCATCCACCGCACGGGCCACGGCATCGGCCTCGACGTGCACGAGCACCCGTACGTGGTGGGGGGCAACACGATGCCGCTGGAGCCGGGGATGGCGTTCAGCGTGGAGCCGGGGATCTACCTGCCGGGCCGGTGGGGCGCGCGGATCGAGGACATCGTGGTGGTCACCGAGGACGGCGTGGAGTCGCTGAACAACCAGCCGCACGAGCTGGTCGAGCTGCCGGCATGACGGCGGAGCTGGAGCAGATCGACCAGGCGATCGCGCGGGTGCTGGCGGCGGACGGCAGGTGCAGCTTCACCGACCTGGCGGAGCGGGTCGGACTGTCGGTGTCGGCCGTGCACCAGCGGGTGCGACGGCTGGAGCAGCGGGGGGTGATCCGCGGGTACACCGCGCAGCTCAACGCCGAGGTGATCGGGCTGCCGCTGACCGCGTTCATCTCGCTGACCCCGATCGACCCGGCGGCCCCGGACGACTACCCACAGCGGCTGGAGGGCATCCGGGAGATCGAGTCGTGCTACTCGGTGGCCGGGGACGAGTCCTACATCCTGCTGGTGCGGGTGTCCTCCCCGGCCGCGCTGGAGGACCTGCTGCGCCGGGTCCGCGAGGCCGCCAAGGTCTCCACCCGCACCACCGTCGTCCTGTCGACGCCCTACGAGGGCCGCTCACCGGCGATTTGAGGGATCAGCCGAAGGCGACCATCTCCCGAAGCCACTCGGTGAGCTTGGCAATCTCGGCGGCCGACGCGGTGCCGAGTGGCTGGGACCGGGCGAACCGCTGGGTGGAGACCGTGGTGATCTCCTCGGTGCGTGCCCAACTCGGCCGGTTCAGTCCTGATTCGGGGGAGTCGATGCGGACGTGGTGCTCCAGGCCGCGGTCGCGGGCGGTCAGTGGGACGACGAGTGCCATGTCGATGGGGCCATGGGAAATGCTGCAGAGCCCGCATCGGTTCGCGCCGGCGGGTGGCCATATGTGCACGCTATGCGTCCGTTATCTGGTGGCGGCTAGCGTCCGAGGGGTGGGGCGCGTGTCGGAGTCGATCACCTTGGGGAGTGCCGTGCCTGGCTTGGCGACTCGGTTTCGGTGGGACAGGTCCGTGTCCATGGCGCCTGCCGCCGCCGACGACGTGGGGGACGTGCTGGCGTCGGCGGAGCGGGAGGTGCTCGTCATGGGGACGGCCGGGGACGCTCTCGGGCTGGCTCGGCGGGTGGCGCCGCGATCCGGGGTCCGGTTCCGGTTCGTCTTTCCGGGGCAGGTCCGCCGGTCGGTGGCCGCCGAGGCGCACCTGGCCGACCTGGCCCGGTCGGGGGCGTCGGTGCGCACGGCGCTGCGGGTGCCGGCCGACATCCTGGTGGTCGACAACGCGTTGGCCGTCTTCCCCGGTCGGCGGGCCGCGGGTGGCGACGTCGTGGTCGTCGGGCTGTCCAGCATCGTCGCGACGGCGATCGAGTTGTTCGAGCGGACCTGGGCCGGCGGCGAGCCCTTCGCCGCGCCCAACCGTGCGCAGCGGCTGGGGGTGCGGGAGCGGGAGGTGCTCCGCGGCCTGTCGGCGGGGTGGGCGGACGAGACCGTGGCGGCACGGCTCGGCGTCTCCGTCCGGACCGTGCGGCGGGAGATCGCGGTGATCATGCACCGGCTGGACGCACGCAGCAGGTTCCAGGCCGGCGTGCGCGCAGCCGCCCGGGGGTGGCTCGTGCCGTAGCGCCGTCACCGGTCGGCGTGATCGCAGTAGACTGAACTGCGGTGGCGTCGGCGGACGAGGGTGATGTGGAGTTCCGGCTTCTCGGTCCTGTGGAGGTATGGCACGACGGCGCACCGCTGCCGATCACCGCGCCCATGCAGCGGGCACTGCTGGCGAGCCTCCTGTCCCGAACCGGTTCGGCCGTGTCCGTCTCGACGATCGTCGACGACCTGTGGGGGCACACGCCACCGCGAACCGCGGTCAACACCATCCGCAACTACGTGCGGCGCCTTCGGTCCGTCTTCCCCCAACCGGTGCTGCGGAGCACGACCGCCGGGTACCGCCTGGACGTGCGGTCCGGGCAGGTCGACGTGCACCGCTTCACGCAGCTGATCGAGGACGCCCGCATGCAGGAGTCCCTCGCGCTGTTCGACCAGGCGTTGGCCCTGTGGCGCGGCGACCCGCTGATGAACATCGCCGAGGTGCCGCTGCGCACCGTGCTCCAGCCGCGGCTCGAGGAGGTCTACCTCGCGGGGGTGGAGAGCATGGCCGACCTCCGGCTGCGCCGGGGCCGGCACGCCGACCTGATCGCCGGCCTGACCGAGCTGAACGGCCAGTACCCCCTGCGTGAACGGCTCTGCCAACAGCTGATGATCGCCCTCTACCGCCAGGGGCGGGCCGCCGACGCCCTCGCGCGGTACCGCCGGCTCCGGGACCGGCTGGTCACCGACCTCGGCATGGAGCCCGGACCCGAGCTGCGCCGGCTCGAGTCCGCCATCCTCCGCGAGGACGAGGACCTGCTCGCGAGCGTCGCGACCGAGCGGCAGCCGGCCCCGGGCCGCGCGCACACGCCCGACCAGCTCCCGCCGCTCGTGTCCCCGTTCGTGGGTCGTGCGGACGAGGTCCGCGAGGTGCTGGAGCGGTTCGCCACCGCGGACGGCGCACCGGTGCACTGCTTCCTCTACGGGCAGGGCGGGAGCGGGAAGTCGGCCCTGGCCGTCCGGCTCGGGCACGAGCTGTCCGGCCGGTACCGGGACGGCGTGCTCTACACCGACCTCGGCGGTTCCACCCCGGGCCTGCCCGCCCGCTCGCCCGCCCAGGTCATCGCCGGGCTGATCACCGGTCTCGGTGGCGTCGAGCCCGGTCCCGACGTCGACCTCGCCACGCTGGTGCGCTCCTACCGCGCGCGGCTGCGGGGCAGGCGGGTGCTGATCATCGTGGACAACGCGGCCTCCGCGCAGCAGGTCCACCCCGCGCTCCCCGACGAGCCGGGCTGCGCGCTCATCGTCACCAGCCGGGTGGCGATCAGCGGCGGCGACAAGGTGTTCCACCTGGATCCGTTGCCGGAGGCGGCCGCGGTGGAACTGCTGGGGCGCATCGCGGGCGCGCGCAGGGTGCGGGCCGAGCCGGACGCGGCTCGGACGATCGCCACCCTGTGCGGGCGGCTGCCCCTGGCGTTGCGGTTGATCGCCAGCCGGGCGGCGCTGCGCCCGCACTGGTCGCTGGAGACCTGGGGACGGCTGCTCGACGACGAGCGCGGCCGGCTGGACCTGATGCGGCACGAGGACGTCGACGTCCGGGCCAGCTTCCTGATCGGGCTCGACGGCCTGCGCACCAGCGACGACCCGGCGGACCAGGATGCCGCGTCGTTGTTCCCGCGGCTCGGTCTGCTCAGTCCGCCCTACCTCACGGCGGCGCTGGTGGCGGCGTTGACCGGGTGGCCGCTCACCAGGGCGGAACGGGCGCTGGAGGCGTTGCTCACCGTCCAGATGATCTACAGCCCGGAGCCGGGCACGTACGCGTGCTACGACCTGATCTCCCTGCTGGCGAAGGAGAAAGCGGCCGAGCTGCCGGCCGGCGAGCGCGGGCAGGCGCTGCGCCGGGCGATCGACTGGTACGTGGCGGCGGTCCGCGGGTGCGCCGTCACGGCCACGGGCGCTCCCACCGAGTACGGGTTGCCGCAGGACCACCGGACGGACGGTCTCGTCACCGTCGGCTTCACACGTTACGACGAGGTGCGGGCCTGGCTGGACCGCGAGTTCCCGGTCATCGTGGCCCTGATCCGGCAGGGGGCGACGGCCGGCGAGCCGACCGCCGCCGAGGCGGCACACATCGTGTTGCTGTCGGCGCGGTTCTACCTGAACTCGGCGGTGCCCTGGACGCTGCGTGCCGAGCTGTCCCGGGTGCTGCTCGACCACGACCCGGAGCGCTCGGCGTTCGCCTACGTGAACCTGTCGGCCATCGAGGGGCAGCGCGGGAACCTCGTCGGCGCCCAGCGGTTCCTGGACAAGGCGAACGACCTGCTCGACGAGAACGACCTCTGCACCGCGTTCATGTGCCTCAACAACCAGGGCATCGTCCTGTCCGGCAGGGGTGACCAGATGGGGGCGATGCGCCGGTTCGACCGGGCGCTGCGCGTGGCGGAGGGGAGCGGGCTGCGCATCCTCGAGGTGGTCGCCCTGACCAACATCGCGGACACCACCACCCGGATCGGTTCCGCCGGCGACGCCCTGCCGCTGCTCGAACGCGCGCTGGCCATCAGCCGCGAGATCGGCCACCAGGTCGAGATCGCGATCGTCCTGAACACGATGCTGCAGGCGTACGCCGCCCTCGACGAGCACGCCGAGGTGATCCGGCGCGCCCCGGAGGTGCTGGCCCAGCACGAGCTGCTCGGCGACGCACACCAGCGGGCCGAGCACCTGCTGACCGTGTCCAAGTCGTTCCAGGCGCTCGGTCAGGACGTCGCCGCGGCCGAACACCTGGCCGAGGCACGCAGCTGCATCGCCGCCATCAGCACCCGCGAGCGGATACAGGCCAGCGCCCTGTTCGACCAGGTGTTCACCAGCATCCCCTGAGCGGACGTCTCACGAGGTGGCGTCCGGCAGCAGCGCGGGACAGCCCGCGGAGGGATAGGACGGGTCGTACTCGAAGTGCCAGTACTCGTTCTCGTACCGGCGGCACCACCCGTGCGCGCGGCCGTTGGCCGCCACCCACTCCGCGGCGGAGTGCGGCTGCACGTCCACCGCGAGTCCCGTGACGTGGTTGGACTCCTCGGGCGGCAGGACGTAGTCCGCGGCCAGTTCGGGGGTGCCGAACCGGCGCACGGCCTCGTCGAACTGCCGCCGCTGCTGCGCCCTGCTGCGTTTGCCGTCGTTCAGGCAGATCCGGACGCCGTCCCGCTCCGCCGCGGCCAGCAGCTCACGCCAGGCGGTCAGCACGTCCGGGCGCAGGCCGTCGGGCTCCTCGTCGACGTACCGGTCGTCCACCGGGCACACCGGGCCGGAGTCCGGCCCCGGCACGTCCTCCAGCACCGCCGTCCCGCGGCCGGCGACCGAGACCGTGGCGAACGGCAGCACCCCGGCCACGGACAACGGCACCACGACGGCCACCACGAGCACCGCCGCGATCACCACCCACCACGCCGAGCGCACAGCCACCGGTGTCCTTCCTGTTCGGGATCCTCCGACAGGAGGACGCCCGGGCGGAGTGCCGCGTTGCCCGCGGTCTCAACGCACGGCGACCAGGACGTGGTCGTCGCCGAACTGCCAGACCGGGGCGGCCTCGGCGAAGCCGGCGGCGCGCAGGAGGTCGGCGTGCTGGGTTACGGTCAGGCCGTTCTCGCCGCTGTGCGCGATGGCGCGGGCGGAGCGGGCGTCCAGGAGCGGGGCGAGCTCCTCGTCCTCGGCGAGTGCCTGCCACCACTGCGCCCAGTCCTCGTTGGCGTCGGTGCCGACCCGGGCGGTGCGGGCCAGCCGAACGGCGTCCGCGATCGCGTCCACCGTGGGCATGCCGAGGCCCAGGTGGTCGGCGTTGACGAACACGCCGCCGGGACGCAGCCGTTCGGCCAGCGTGCGGTAGAGCGCGGCGAGCGCGTCCGGTTCGAGCCAGTGCAGGGCGGTGGAGGACACGGCGGCGTCCCAGGGGCCGGTGAGCCCGGTGCGCTCGGGCCAGCCCGGCTGACCGAGGTCGGCCTCGACGAGCGTGACCCGCTGGCCGACGTTGGCGGCGCCGAGCCCGAGCAGCAGCGGGTCGGCGTCGACGCCGGCGACGGTCGCGTGGGGGAGTGCGTCCGCGATCCGGGCGGACAGCGAGCCGGGCCCGCAGCCGAGGTCGACGACGGTGGCCGTCTCGGTGCCGACGACGGCCCGGACCACGTCGACGACCACGCGGAACCGCTCCTCGCGGTCGGGGATGTAGCGCTCCTGCTGGGCGTCCCACCGCTGGACCCACTGCCGCGCCGTCGTGTCCCGCATGCCAACCTCCGTCACTGTTGTTAAGCTCTACGACAGTCACGCTAATCGAGCGGGGGTAACTGGTCAAGTGGAATTCGACAGTCACACCAGCGATGTCGTGGGCAACGTGGTGACGCTGATCAACGACGTCACCCCCGGCGAGCGGCACGGCAAACCCTTCCCTGCCCCCGCCGACCTGCGGGCAGCGGTGAGCGATGCACTACCGCCGCCCCGCCCGACGGAGGCGGAGGCGGTCGAGCTGGCGGCTTGGGCCGCGCGCCTGCGCGAGGTGGTGGAGCTGGTGGACGCGGGCGAGGTGGACACCGCGTGCACCACGCTGAACACGATCATGCGCGAGACGGAGGCCATGCCCACCCTGTCCCGCCACGACGGCGAGCCGTGGCACCTGCACTTCCACAGCGCGGACGCGGCGTGGGCGGTGAGCTGGGCCGCGTCGATGGCGACCGCGCTGGCGATCGTCCTGGGCAACGCCTCGATCGACCGCCTGGGGATCTGCAACGCGCCCGCGTGCGACCGGGTCTACGTGGACGTCTCCCGCAACGGCACCCGCCGCTTCTGCTCGACCGCCTGCCAGAACCGGGTGAAGGCCGCCGCCTTCCGCGCCCGCAGAACCACCGCCTGACCCCGGAACCGGTGTGCTGCAGGCTGTGCGCCATGGGAGTCCTGGAGTCGCTGCTCACCGGCGTCGACCACGAGACTGTCGCCGACAACGACCGGTCCGGCCACCCGGTTGCGGTCCTGGACGATGGCGAGCGGTTGGTGCTCACGCTGACCGACGAGGTCCAGGCCGCCCTGGTCACCGCGGACGAGGCACGGCTGCGGGAGGTCGCGACGCCCTGGTCGCAGACCGAGGAGTTCGGCGCCCTGGCCACCCCGGACGACCTGGCGAGCGTGCTGGTCGAACTCGGCACGCTCGCCAGGGACGCGTCCGGCCGCGGTGACCGGCTCTACTGCTGGGTCTGCGTCTAGCCCGTCAGGCCGCCGCGTGCCTGCGTGCGCCCTTGCGCAGGAACTCCTCGAGGCCGGCCAGGTCGTCGGTGTTGATGTGGTCCACGCCTGCCGCGACCAGCTCGCGCCACACGGCCTCGCGGGCCGGGCCCGGCGCGTCCGGGGTGGCCCAGAAGCGGACCCGCTGGCCCGCCCGGTGCGCGGTCCGCACGATCGAGCGCAGCTCGGCGCGTTCGGCGGCCGGCATCTCGCCGACGCCGGTCCACGTGAACAGCTTCGTCCAGTTGTCCGACACCAGCGGGGTCAGCTCCGCCGACGAGCCGGGGCCCAGGTCGTTCGGGTCGGCGATCCGGCCGTCGTAGAACGCGACCCGGCTGCGCTGGGCCTCCATCGTGGCGCGCGGGCGGTTGCCGGACACCACCGCGGTCACCGGGCCGCGCCACACGTGGCCCCACCGGTACGACGTCCACAGGAACCCGTACCGCGGCGACCGCAGCAGGCGGTCCAGCGCCGCGTAGGTCGACTCGCCCTCGGTCTTGAGGTCGATCAGCAGCTGGAAGTCGACCCACCGGCCCCGGTAGATCCCGCCGGTGAGCACCAGGCGGCGCAACGGCTCCAGGTACAGCGACTCCAGCGTCCGCGCCGGGTCGAGGTCCTCCGGGTCGTGGGCGACGAGCAGGTCGCCGTCGACCAGGTAGATGTCCGCCTCGACGCTGGTGAAGCCGTGGGACAGCGCGTCGAACAGCGGGCGGTCGTGCTCGTAGTCGTTGTGCGCGTGCGCCTGCGCGAGCGGGCGCACCCATCCACCGGTCTGCGGGGTCGCGGCGGCCGGAACCGCGCCGGCGACC
The DNA here is from genome assembly GCA_036259595.1 of Actinophytocola sp. Taxonomy (GTDB): domain Bacteria; phylum Actinomycetota; class Actinomycetes; order Mycobacteriales; family Pseudonocardiaceae; genus Actinophytocola. The sequence continues at coordinate 2,228 of DATABL010000126.1, read as the reverse complement.
AGGCCCACCAGCGCCAGTAGCAGGAACAGGGATCGGGGCAGGGCCCGCACGGGAACCTCCAACGGGTCGGGGAACGGCGCCGTCACGGTAGGACACCACGGTGAACGATGGGGCGAAACGAGCTTGCGAGTCCGTGGCAGAGTTGAGGCATGATCGATACCAGGCTGGCCGGGCGCGTGGTGTTGGTGACCGGCGGCGCGGGCGGGATCGGGGCCGCGATCAGCCGGGCCTTCGCGTCGGAGGGGGCGCGCGTCGCGGTGCACCACCTCGCTGGGCAGGCCGCTCCGCCGGACGGCGTGCACTGGGAGCACACCCTGCCGACCGACGCCGGCTCGTTCGCCGCGGAGCTGGGTGGGGTCGCGGTGGCCGGCGACCTGTCCGAGCCGGATGCCGCGCGGCTGCTGTTCGACGACGTGGCGGCGGCGCTCGGCCCGGTGGACGTGCTGGTGAACAACGCCGCGCACTGCGAGTCACCGGACACCGTGGACGCGCTGACCGCGGCGGGCCTGGAGCGGCACTACCGGGTCAACGCGATCGCGCCGGCGCTGCTGACCGCGGAGCTGGCCCGCCGCGGCGGAACCCGCGTAGTCAACGTCTCCACCGACGCGGCGCGGGCGTTCCCCGGCCAGCTCGGGTACGGCACGTCGAAGGCGGCGCTGGAGGCGTTCACCCGGGCGGCCGCGCTGGACCTGGGGCCGCGCGGGGTGCGGGTGAACGCGGTCGCGCCCGGCCCGGTGCAGACCGGGTGGATGACCGGCGACGTGCTGGCGGCGGCCACGGCGGTCGTGCCGCTCGGCCGGGTGGGCGAGCCGGCCGACATCGCCGACGCCGTGGTGTTCCTGGCCTCGCACCAGGCGCGGTGGATCACCGGGCAGGTGCTCCAGGTGGCCGGCGGCCACGCGCTCTGAGGAGTCAGAGCGTCACGGCGACCATGCGCCGGCCGTCGGTGGTGACGATCTCCACCGATTCCACGTCGCCCGGTTCGACCAGTGCGGTGCCCTCCAGCCGCAGGCCCTCCGCCTCGCCCTCGTCGGACACCACCCAGCTGCCGGCGACCAGCGGCTCGCCATTCTCCGGCACCACCAGCAGCTCGCACTTCTCGCCCGCCGGGACGCCCTCGATCTCGGCGTTCACCCACACCCAGCCGGCCCGCGGCTCGACCTCCACGCGCATCGTGGCGCCGGTCCGCGGGTCGGTGCCCTCGGCGGTGACCGTGCCCGCCGGCAGGGACTCCGCCGGCGCGGTCGGCGCGATCTCCCGCCCGATCAGGACGCCGCCGCCGAGCGCGACCGCCGCCGCCAGCACGACCGACGCCGCCACCAGCACCGTTGACCGGCCGCGCCGCGCGGGCGTGGCCTCGGCGCGGACCCGGCGCAGCGTGCCCTGCAGCAGCAGCTCGCCGCCGTCCGGCGGGCCGTCCAGGAACGCCTCGGGCGGCACCTGGTCCAGCGCGTGCCGCAGGTCGACGAACTCCGCCAGCTCCCGCTGGCACTCCGGGCAGGTCGACACGTGCGCGTGCACGGCCCGCTCCTCGCCCGGGTCGAGCGCGCCGAGGGCGTAGGCGCCGAGCAGGGAGCGGTCGTGCTGGACCGAGCTCATCGCGGCACCTCCCCGGGCTGTGCGAGCGTGGCCCGCAGCGCGCGGACCGCGTGGTACGACCTCGATTTCACGGTACCGGGCGCGATGCCGAGCACGGCCGCCGTCTCGTTGACCGTCCGGCCCCGGTAGTACAGCTCGACCAGCACCGCCCGGTGGTCCGGGGAGAGCCGGTCCATCGCGCCGAGCACGGTCATCGCGTTGACCACGTCGTCGGCGTGGTCGCGCTGCGGCGCCGGGACGTCGATCTCCTGGTTGACCTCGGTCGGCCGCACCGCCCGCGCCCGCGCCCGGTCGGTGATGATGTTGCGGGCGACGGTGAGCAGCCACCCGCGCACCGAGCCGACGTTGTCCCGCAGGTCGTCTGCGTGTTTCCAGGCCCGCAGCAGGGTTTCCTGCACCACGTCCTCGGCCGCCGCCCGGTCGCCGGTGAGGCGGATCGCGTAGGCCAGCAGGCTGCGGCCGTGCTCCGCGTACAGGGAGCGGACCAGCTCCTCGCCGGGCACCTGTTTCGCCCGGCGGGCTCGCCTGCCTGTGATCGCCACGCCTGCCATCACCTGCCCTGGGAGTTCGCGGTGTCGCGGGGCCGCACGCGGGAGCCAGGCACAGCTCGGGTCGAGGGCGAGAGTACT
>DATABL010000125.1:0-12250 GCA_036259595.1 Actinophytocola sp. | reverse complement strand
CGGCACCGGCCGGGTGAAGGTCGAGTACGTGGTCCCCTCCCGCGGGCTGATCGGGTTCCGCACCGACTTCCTCACCGAGACCCGCGGCACCGGCATCGCCAACGCGATCTTCGAGGGCTACTTCCCCTGGGCCGGGCAGATCCGCGGCCGGCACTCCGGCTCGCTGGTCGCCGACCGTTCCGGCTCGGTCACCAGCTACGCGATGCTGCAGCTCGCCGACCGGGGCTCGTTCTTCGTCGAGCCGGGCGCCGAGGTCTACCAGGGCATGGTCGTCGGCGAGAACCCGCGCGCCGAGGACCTCGACGTCAACGTCACCCGGGAGAAGAAGCTCACCAACATGCGCTCCTCCACCGGCGACGAACTGGAGCGGCTGGCCCGCCCCCGCCGGCTGGTGCTCGAGGAGGCGCTGGAGTTCTGCGCCCCCGACGAGTGCGTCGAGGTCGCGCCGGACGTGGTGCGCATCCGCAAGGTCATCCTGGACAGCGTCCAGCGCGCCCGCACGCGGTCCCGGGAGAAGTCCCGGAACGCCTAGCGGAACCGCCGGCCCGCCCGGCACGTCACCTGAACGTGGGAGTGCCGGTGCGGTCTGGCAGGGTCGGGCTCGAGGGGAGGTGAACCGGGTGGCGCGCAGGAGTTGGCTGGTGCCGCTCGCGGCGGTGCTCGTGCTCGCCGGCTGCACCCCCGAGCCCCGGCTGGTCGACGCCCCGGTGACCAGCCCGGCGCCCGAGCGGGTCGACACCGGCGAGCTCGTCGTCGGCGTGAGCAGCGTGGCCGGGGGCTACAACCCGCACCACATCAGCGACCAGTCCGTGGTCACCACGGCGCTGGCGAACCTCGTCCTCCCGTCGGTGTTCCGCACCGGCCCGGACGGCGTGCCCCGGCTGGACCGCACGGTCATGTCGTCGGCCGACGTGACCAGCTATGACCCGTACACCGTGACCTACCGGATCCGCTCGGACGCCTCCTGGTCGGACACCGCGCCGGTCGCCGCCGAGGACTTCGTCTACCTCACCGAGCAGGTCACCTCATCGCCGGGCGCGCTCGACGCCGCCGGCTACCGGCTGATCGAGGACATCAACGCGGCCGACTCCGGCAAGACCGTCGAGGTCGTGTTCGCCGAGCCCTATCCCGGCTGGCGCTCCCTGTTCGCCAACCTGCTGCCCGCGCACCTGCTCAAGGACGCGCCCGGCGGCTGGGACGGCGCCCTGCAGGACAACTTCCCCGCCGCCGCCGGCCCCTACGCGGTGAAGGCGCTGGACACCGACCGCGGCGAGGTCGTGCTCGAACGCAACGACCGGTACTGGGAGGACCCGCCCACCCTCGACCGGATCGTGCTGCGCCGCACCGACCAGCCCGGCGTCGTCGAGGCGCTCAAGGCCGGCCACAACCAGGTCGCCCTGGCCCGCCTGGACGCGGTCGGCGTGAACTCGGTCGGCAACCTGTCCCCGCCGGTCACCACACGGACCGTGGCCCGGCCGACCGTGACCACACTCGCCGTCCGCCCCGACCGGCCCCAGCTCACCGAGCGCGGGGTGCGGCAGGCGATCGTCGCCCTGCTCGACCGGGAGCAGCTGGTCACCGTCGGCACCGGCAACGGCCCGGCGTCCGCGCTGCGGGCCGACGCCCAGGTCCTCGCGCCCAGCCAGCCCGGCTACGCGCCGACCATCCCGGCGCAGGCCCGGCACGACCCGGCACGGGCCGAGCAGCTGCTCCGCGCCGCCGGCTACACCCGCACCGCCGCCGGCTGGACCCGCGGCGGGCAGCCGCTCGACCTGGTCGTCGGCGCCCCCGAGGAGCGGGAGCCGGCGCAGCGGATCGCCGAGGAGGTGCAGCGCCAGCTGGTCGCCGCCGGCGTCGCGGCCGAGGTCGTCACGCTGCCGGGCGACGAGCTCTACGCCCAGCTCTACGCGGGCGCGGACGGGTCCGAGGAGGACGGCGAGGAGAACGGCGAGACGGTCGACCTCGCGGTGATCGGCCAGCCGGTCGGCGCCGACCCGGCCACCTCGCTCGCGAGCAACTTCGGTTGCGTCACCGGGGGCGAGGGCCAGCCCCCGGTCCCGGCGAACCCCCTCGGCTTCTGCGATGCCCGGGTGCAGCCGACGATGACCGCCGCACTGACGGGTGCACTCTCCGTGACCGACGCGTTGGCCGCCGTCGAGCCGGTGCTGTGGCGCTCGGCGGTGGCGGTGCCGTTGTTCCAACAGGCGGAGACGCTCGCCGTCCGGACGGACGTGTCCGGTGTGTCACCCGGCCCCCCACTGGCGGGACCGTTCGCCGGAGCCGCGGAGTGGCGCCGCACCGACGGCTGAGCCCCGCCCGGGCCCCGACGCGTTCGCCCACCGGACATCTCGAGGACATCCGTCCCGCCGGTCTCGACCCCGACGAAAGTAGGGGTTCACCTGGGGTTTGGTGCCGTGCGGTAACCGACGGGTCGCATGCCGCCACCACCGTGTCACCCTTTGGTCACGATCAGCCTGGAGCGCGTGACGAGTGGGGTGGGAGTTCCTACCGTCCTGCAACGGTGCGTCGACGAAGTGGCTCGGCCGCGTCACAAGATCAGTTGACACGAGATTCCATGACGGCGTGCACCCAGAGAGGAGACGGCCACGCGACGCTACGGGGCAGCCCCGACCCGCCCCCGCCGCGCGACGTCGACCGGCTCCGTGCACGATGTGTCACGACAACTAAGGGAGCTCACCCCGGTCAGGGGCGTGCTAGCCCATGGAGGATCGACTTGAGAACGAAACCCGTCCTGCTGCGTGCGGCAGCCGGTCTGGCCGTGGCCAGCCTGGCGCTGACCGCGTGCTCCCAGAAGAGCAACACCGGGACCGACGACAACGGCGGCGGTGGCAACGAGGAAGCGTCGGCCGGCTACCCCGAGGTCTTCAACGACGAGGTCACCGAGGGCAAGCCGGGCGGCACCTTCCGGCTCGGCATCGTCGAACCGGCCGCCATCGACCCGTACACCGCGTACGAGTCCGAGGGCCTCCTGGTCGCCGACTACCTGTTCACCGGGCTGGTGTACACCACGTCGAGCGGCGAGACCGAGCCGGCGCTGGCGACGGAGTGGTCCTCCAACGAAGACTGCTCCGAGTGGACCTTCAACCTGCAGACCGGGACGAAGTTCCACAACGGTGAGGAGGTCACCTCCGCCTCCTTCAAGCGGGGCTGGGAGCGCGTGACCGCCAAGGCCTCCGCTTCCGACGTCGCGTACCACTTCGACCAGATCGAAGGCTACGACGAGATGCAGGCCGGCACGGCCAACGAGCTCTCCGGCGTGGACGCGAGCGACCCGGCCGTGCTGAAGGTGTCGCTGGCCTCGCCGAGCTGCGAGTTCTACCTCCGCACCGCGCACACGGCGTTCAGCCCGGTGCCCAAGGCGGCCGGTCCCGGCCAGAACCCGGCCTACAACGACCAGCCGATCGGCAACGGCCCGTTCATGATGGACGGCCCGTGGCAGCACGACCAGGGCATCAAGCTCAAGCGGTTCGACGACTACACCGCCGGCCCGAAGGCGTACCTGGATGCCGTCGAGATCACCATCCTCGTCGGTGACGACGCCCAGCAGAAGGAGCTGGACGGCCTCAACAACGGCCAGTTCGACTGGGCCCGCGTCCCACCGAACCAGCTCGCGGTCACCCGCGAGAAGTACGAGCCGCAGGACGGCTGGATCTCGAAGAAGACCTTCGGCATCGACTACCTGCAGGTCGCGGTGACCAAGCCGCCGACCGACACGGCCAAGGCCCGCAAGGCGATCTCGATGGCCATCGACCGCGACTCGATCATCGAGGGCATCTTCGACGGCTCCCGCGCGCCGGCCACGGCGTTCGTGCCGGGTGGTTTCCAGGAGGCCTACCAGCCGGGCGTGTGCGACGCGTGCGAGTACAACCCCGAGGAGGCCAAGAAGCTGGCCGAGGAGGCCGGGCTGACCCCGGGCACCGAGCTGAACTTCCAGTTCAACACCGGTGGTGGCCACGAGCAGTGGACCGCCGCGGTCAAGCAGCAGCTGGAGAAGAACCTCGGCCTGACGATCAACTACTCGGGCGTGGAGTTCAACGACATGCTGGAGAACCAGCAGAGCCCCGACTCGTCCGGCATCTACCGCCTGTCGTGGGGTGCGGACTACGCGACTCCGGGTAACTTCCTGCAGCCGCTGTTCTCCACCGCCGCCATCGGCACGGACGACCCGAACGCCCCGGCTACCGGCGACAACCCCGGCCGGTACTCGAACCCCGAGTTCGACGACCTGATCAAGCGGGCCGCGGCGACCAAGGACGAGGCCGAGCGGATCAAGCTGTACCAGCAGGCCGAGCAGATCTGCATCGGCGAGGACCTCGCTGCGATCCCCATGTTCGAGCGCCAGCAGTTCCGGGCGTTCAACAGCGAGAAGTGGGCCAACGCGGGCGACATGGACTTCCATGAGAACCCGAAGCTCGATGTGATCTACCTGAAGTAAGCAATGCGTGACGGTGGTCGGTGGCCTCGACTCGGAGGCCGCCGACCACACCTACGAGAGAGGTCGAACCGGACGTGGCGAAGTTCATCACCCGGAGGCTCGCCCACGCCGTCCTGGTCATCATCGCGGCGACGTTCCTGATCTACCTGGGACTGTTCGTCCTCGGGGACCCGTTCGCGTCCAGCGGCGAGAAGACGGTGCCCCCGGAGATCCAGGAGGCGCTCCGCGAGAAGTTCGGCATGAACCAGCCGTTCTTCATGCAGTACCTCACCTACCTGCAGAACATGTTCACGTTCGACTTCGGCATCGACTTCGAACAGCGGCGCGACGTCGGCGAGATGCTGGCGGCCGCCGTCCCGGCCACTGCCCGGCTGGCCGTGATCGCGATCCTGATCGAGATCGTCATCGGCCTGACCGCGGGCATCGTCGCCGCGGTGTCGCAGTACACCTTCCGCGACGTGTTCATCACCATCATCACCACGCTGGGCATCGGCATCCCGGTGTTCGTGATCGGCATCGGCCTGCGCGCGGGGCTCTCCGGCGAGTGGGTCTTCCCCGCCGTGCCGCGCAGCTTCACCGTGGAGACGCCGTGGTGGCAGGAGATCATCCTGCCGGCGTTCACCCTGGCCATCCTGGACGCGGCGTTCATCGCGCGCCTGATGCGCGGCTCGATGCTCGAGGTGCTGCGCGCCGACTACGTGCGCACCGCGCGCGCCAAGGGCCTGTCCGAGCGCAAGGTGATCGGCAAGCACGCCTTCCGGAACTCGGTCATCCCGGTGGTCACCTACACCGGCGTCAGCCTGGGCGTGCTGCTCGGCGGCGCGCTCATCACCGAGACCATCTTCGAGTACCAGGGACTCGGGTTCCTGCTGGTCAGAGCGATTCAACAGCACAACAACCCGGTGATCGTGCCGATCGTCGTGTTCGCCGTGCTCACGTTCGTGGTGCTCTCGACGCTGGTCGACATTCTCTACGCATACCTTGACCCGCGAATCAGGCTGCACTGAGGGAGGAAGCTGTGACGACACCACCCCAGAGCGGGCACGAGCCGGACACCCACGTGCCGGCCGAGGTACTGATGACGGCGTTCGAGTCGCCGGACCCGGACGCGGACGCGGTCCCGTCGGGCCAGAACAAGGCCAAGGCCAGTGGCCAGCTCCGCGACATCTGGCGGCGCTACAAGCGCAACAAGCTGGCGGTCGTGGGCCTCGTGGTCGTGGTCTTCCTGATGTTCCTCGCGATCCTGCAGCCGTGGATCACCCCGTACGACCCGATGGAACAGAACCTGCTGAACACCGAGAACCCGCCGTCGGCCGACCACTGGTTCGGCACCGACAGCCTCGGTCGTGACATGTTCTCCGCGATCATCTACGGCGTTCGGCTGGCGATGATCGTCGGCTGGAGCGTGATGTTCCTGTCGCTGGTCGTCGGCCTCGCGCTCGGCGCGATCGCCGGCTACCGGGGCGGGGCGATCGACTCGCTGATCATGCGCGTCACCGACATCGTGCTGGCGTTCCCCGCGCTGATCGGCGCGATCCTGGTCGTGCAGATCTTCGGCAACGGCGTCTGGCAGGTGATCATCGCGCTGGCCATCCTCAGCTGGCCGACCGCGGCTCGGCTGATGCGCGGGTCGACGCTGTCGCTGCGTGAGTCCGAGTACGTCGAGGCCGCGCGGTCGATCGGCGCGTCGGACACCCGGATCGTGACCAAGCACATCCTGCCCAACGCGATCGCGCCGACGTTGATCTACTCGTTCAGCCACATCGGCGTCGCGGTCGTGGCGATGGCCTCGCTGGCCTTCCTCGGCATCGGCATCCCGGCGGACAAGCCGGAGTGGGGCAGGATGATCGCGGACGCGGTGCCCTCGCTGAACGTCGAGGGCCAGGCCCACATGTGGGTCTTCCCCAGCCTCGCGATCGTGGTGACCACGCTGGCCTTCGCGTTCGTCGCCGACGGCCTGCGCGACTCGATCGACCCGAAGCTTCGGTAAGGAGATACCCGCGCATGGCGCGCACGGAAACCACGGGCAGCACCACGGACTTCGACCTCGACGGCGCTCCAGCCGCGCCACTGCTCGAGATCGACGACCTGCGGGTGCACTTCAAGACCGACCACGGCGTGGTGAAGGCGGTCGACGGGGTCAGCTGGCACGTCGACGAGGGCGAGACGCTCGCCATCGTCGGCGAGTCCGGCTCGGGCAAGTCGGTGTCGGCGATGAGCATCCTCGGCCTGGTGCCGACCCCGCCGGCGACCTTCCCGTCCGGCGACATCCGGCTGCGTGGCCGGTCGATCCTGAAGATGCCGGAGAAGCAGCAGCGCAAGCTCCGCGGCAAGGAGATCGCGATGATCTTCCAGGACCCGCTGACCGCGCTGAACCCGGTGTTCAAGGTCGGCGACCAGATCGCCGAGATGATCCGCACACACCAGGACGTGACCAAGACCGTTGCCCGGCGCCGGGTCCTCGACCTGCTCGGCGAGGTCGGCATCCCCAACCCGGGGGTGCGGATCAACCAGTACCCGCACGAGTTCTCCGGCGGTATGCGCCAGCGCGCGATGATCGCGATGGCGCTGGCGAACGACCCGAAGGTGCTGCTCGCCGACGAGCCGACGACCGCGCTCGACGTCACCATCCAGGCGCAGATCATGCTGCTGCTGGAGAAGCTGCGCCAGGAACGCAACACCGCGATCGTGCTGATCACCCACGACCTCGGCCTGGTCGCCAGCCACGCCGACCGGATCAACGTGATGTACGCCGGGCGGATCGTGGAGGCCGGCAGCTGCGACGACGTGTTCTACCGCCCGCAGCACGCCTACACCTTCGGCCTGCTGTCCAGTCTCGCTCGGATGGACAAGAAGCGGCAGTCCAGGCTGCTGCCCATCAAGGGTGTGCCGCCGAGCCTGTCGAAGGTGCCGCCGGGCTGCCCCTTCCACCCGCGCTGCCACTTCGCGACCGAAGGCTGTGTCGAGGTCGTGCCGACGCTGGAGACCGTGGTGCGCAGCGAGGCGATGAACGGCGACGGCCTGCACCGCGCCGCGTGCATCCACAGCGACCAGGTCGAGATCGCGTTCTCCGAAAGGCTTGCCCCATGACCGCGCCGAGCTCCGCATCCTCGTCCGGCGGCACCCTGCTCGACGAGGCCCCCGTGCTCGAGGTGACCGACCTCGTCAAGCACTTCCCGATCCGGGGCGGCCTCGTCGGCCGGCGGCCGACCGGGTTCGTCCAGGCCGTGAACGGCATCTCGCTGAACGTCGCCCGCGGGGAGACCGTGGCGCTGGTCGGCGAGTCCGGGTGCGGCAAGTCGACCACGGCACGCGCGATCCTGCGCCTGCTCGAGCCCACCAGCGGCCAGATCCGGCTGGACGGTGTCGACGTGATGGCGCTCAACCAGAAGGAGCTGCGCCGGGCGCGGCGGGACATGCAGATCGTGTTCCAGGACCCGTACGCCTCGCTGAACCCGCGGATGACCATCCGGCAGACGCTCAGCGAGAAGTACGACCTGCTCGGCAGCCAGATGACCAGGTCGACGATCTCCGACCTGCTCGACACCGTCGGTCTGGCCGAGGAGTACGCCGACCGGTACCCGCACGAGTTCTCCGGCGGGCAGCGCCAGCGCATCGGCATCGCCAGGGCCATCGCGCTGAACCCCAAGTTCATCGTGCTCGACGAGCCGGTCTCGGCGCTGGACGTGTCGATCCAGGCGCAGATCATCAACCTGCTCGAGGACCTGCAGGACGAGCTGGGCCTGACCTACCTGTTCATCGCGCACGACCTGTCCGTGGTGCGGCACATCGCCGACCGCGTGGCGGTGATGTACCTGGGCAGCGTGGTGGAGATCGCCGACCGGGACGAGCTGTTCGACCGGCCGCACCACCCCTACACCCAGGCGTTGATCTCCGCGGTGCCGATCCCGGACCCGCGGGTGGAGCGGCAGCGCGAGCGGATCGTGCTGCGCGGCGACGTGCCCAACCCGGCCAACCCGCCGTCGGGCTGCCGGTTCCGCACCCGGTGCTGGAAGTTCGAGCAACTGTCGGAGAGCGACGCGCGCCGGTGTGTCGAGGAGCCGCCGCCGCTGTACGAGATCGGCGGCAACCCCCGGCACCAGGCCTCGTGCCACTACGCGTCCCTGCGTGACGTGGTGAGGGCCTGAACTGACCCGCTTCGCCGTACGCCGAACAGCCCAGGCCCTGGCGGCCATCGTGGTGACCACGATGCTGACCTACTACGGCCTGTTCGTCATGCACGACCCGTTCGCCACGAACAACGGGCGGGTCGTGCCACCGGAGATCAAGGCAGCGCTGGACGCCAAGTTCGGCATGGACGAGCCGCTGCCGGTGCGGTACCTGACCTACCTGGGCAACCTCTTCACCGGCGACCTCGGCATCGACTTCGAACGCCGCCGGGAGGTCTCCGACCTGATCGTCGCCGCCGTGCCGAACACCGTGCGGCTGGCCCTGATCGCGATCTCGCTACAGGTGGTGATCGGGATCTTCGCCGGGGTCGTCGCCGCGATCCACCGCAGCCGGTTCCTGGACGTGCTGGTCTCCACCAGCACGATCCTGCTGCTCGGCATCCCGATCTTCGTGCTCGCGGTCGTCCTGCGCTCCGAGGTGTCCGGCCTCGCCGTGTTCGGCCTCGAGCTGTTCCCGACCGTGCCGGTCCGCTTCACCACCGAGGTGCCCTGGTACAAGGAGGTCGCGCTGCCGGCCCTCACCCTGGCCGTCGCGGAGGTCGCGGTGATCGCCCGGATCGCGCGGGCGTCGATGCTGGACGTGCTGACCGCGGACTTCCTTCGCACGGCACGGGCCAAGGGCCTCGGCGAGTGGCGGGTGATCGTCCACCACGGGCTGCGCAACGCGCTGATCCCGGTGGTGCACCTGGTCGGCATCGGCCTCGGGGTGACGCTCGGCGGGATGTTCCTGGTCGAGGGGATCTTCGACTACCCCGGCCTCGGCTACCTGTTCTTCCGCTCCATCGGTGAGAAGAACGACCCGGTGGTCATGGCCCTCACGGTGTACGCGATCATCGCGTTCGTACTGCTCAGCGCGCTGGCCGACCTGCTGTCCGCCTACCTCGATCCCCGCATCCGGGCGCACTGACCGACCGACTTAGGCTGATCCGGTGACACTCTCCACCGCGCCCCGGCTGCTGCTCGTACACGCCCATCCGGACGACGAGAGCCTGTGGACCGGCGGCACCATCGCGCGCTACGCGGCGGCCGACGTGCAGGTCACGTTGGTCACCTGCACGCTCGGCGAGGAGGGCGAGATCATCCCGGAGTCGCTGGCCGCCCTGGCCGCCGACCGGGCCGACCAGCTCGGCGGCTACCGGATCGGCGAGCTGCGCTCGGCGTGCGCGGCGCTCGGCGTGTCCGACCACCGCTGGCTCGGCGGCGCCGGACGCTGGCGGGACTCGGGCATGGCGGGCGTGCCGGCGAACGGGCACCCGAGGGCGTTCGCCGGGGGCGACCTCGACGAGCAGGTGGCCGCGCTGGCCGAGGTGGTGGCCGACGTGCGTCCGCAGGTGGTGGTCACCTACGGCCCGGACGGCGGGTACGGGCACCCCGACCACGTGCGGGCACACCAGGTCGCCATGGCCGCGTGCACGGGTGCCGAGGGCGTCGAGCGGATCTTCCACGCGGTGACCTCGCGGCGCGCGACCGAGCAGGGCGTCGCGGAGCTCGCGACCCTGCCGGACCTGCCGTTCCGGCTGCCGGCGCCGGGCGAGCTGCCGGTCACCGACGACGCGGCGATCACCACGACGGTGCCGATCGCCGAGGTGTCGGAGAGCAAGGTGCGGGCGTTGCGGGCGCACTCCACGCAGGTCAGCGTGTGGCAGTCGGCGGACGGGTCGGTGCACTGCTACGCGCTGAGCAACCGCGTCGCCCAGCCGCTGCCGGCGGCGGAGTTCTACGTGCTGGCCGAGGGCGACCCGGACGGCGCGGCCGCGGACCTGTTCGGCGGGCTGTGATGCCGGCTCGCGACCAGGTGCTCCTCGCGGTGCTGGTGCTCGACGCGGCCGTGCTGGGCGTGGTGGAGCTGATGTTCCTGCCGCTGTCGTTCGACGGGTACCTGCTGCCGAACCTGGGCGGGTTCCCGCTGCCGCTGATGCCGCTGCTGGCCGCGGTGACCACGCCGTGGCTGGTCTCAGTGGCTGGGACGCTGTCGCCTCGGCTGGTGGTCGCGGCCGCGCCCCTGGCAGCGTGGATCGTGGCGGTCGCGGGAGTCGGCGTGTTCGGCCCCGGCGGGGACGTGCTGCTGACCGCGGACTGGCGGTCGCTGCTGCTGTTCGCGTGCGGGACGCTGCCGTCGGCGGTGGTGCTCGGCCGCGTGCTGGCCGCCACACTCGCGGTACCACGGTGACGTCGCTTCGGCGCCGAGGAGGATACTAGCGACAGCCGGTAACCTCCGCGTGCAGGCACATTTCTCACAGGAAGAAGCAGGAGAACGCAGTGACCTATGTGATCGCCGAGCCCTGCATCGATTTGCTCGACAAAGCGTGCATCGAAGAGTGCCCGGTCGACTGCATCTACGAAGGGGACCGGATGCTCTACATCCACCCCGACGAGTGCGTGGACTGCGGCGCCTGCGAGCCGGTCTGCCCGGTCGAGGCCATCTACTACGAGGATGACGTCCCCGACCAGTGGAAGGAATACACCAAGGCCAACGTCGACTTCTTCGACGAGCTCGGCTCCCCGGGCGGCGCGGCCAAGGTGGGCAAGGTCGCCGCGGACCCGCAGTGGATCAAGGACCTGCCCGCCGTCCAGCACGACGAGTGAGTCCCGCGCTCCCGACCTTCCCGTGGGACTCACTGGCCGCGGCCAAGGCCGTGGCCGGTGACCACCCGGCCGGCGTGATCGACCTGTCCGTCGGCACCCCGGTCGACCCGGTGCCCGCCGTCGTCCAGCGGGCCCTGCTCGACGCCGCCGCCGAGCCCGGCTACCCGACCACGCACGGCACGCCGGAGCTGCGCGCCGCGGCCGCCGGGGCACTGGCGCGCCGGCACGGGGTGACCGTGCCGGCCGACGATGTGCTGCCCACGATCGGGTCGAAGGAGCTGGTGGCGTGGCTGCCCACGCTGCTCGGGCTGGGCGCGGGCGACACGGTGGTGATCCCCGCGCTGGCCTACCCCACCTACGAGGTCGGGGTGCGGCTGGCGGGTGCCTCGGTGCTGCGGTCGGACGGGCTGCTCGCGGCCGGGCCGGCGCGGCCGCGGCTGGTGTGGGTGAACTCGCCGTCGAACCCGACCGGTCAGGTGCTCCCGGTCGAGCACCTGCGCAAGGTGGTGGCGTGGGCGCGTGAGCGCGGCGCCGTGGTGGCCTCGGACGAGTGCTACCTGACGTTGGGGTACCAGTCCTCGCCGACGTCGATCCTGCACCCCTCGGTGTGCGACGGGGACGTGACGGGGTTGTTGGCGGTGCACTCGCTGTCGAAGTCGTCGAGCCTGGCGGGGTACCGGGCGGGTTTCGTCACCGGCGATTCCTCGCTGGTGGCCGCGCTGCTCGCGGCCCGCAAGCACGCGGGGATGATCGTGCCCCGGCCGATCCAGGCGGCGATGACGGCCGCACTGTCCGACGACGAGCACGTGTCGGTCCAGCGGTCGCGGTTCGCCGCGCGGCGGTCGGTGCTGCGGGCGGCGCTGGAGGGGGCGGGTTTCCGGATCGACCACTCGGCGGCGGGGCTGTACCTGTGGGCCACGCGGCCGAGTGGTCGATCCGGAAACCCGCCCCCTCCAGCGCCGCCCGCAGCACCGACCGCCCCGCGGCGAACCGCGACCGCTGGACCGACACGTGCTCG
>DATABL010000124.1:0-3456 GCA_036259595.1 Actinophytocola sp. | reverse complement strand
GGGCGAGGTGCTGCCCAACGGGATCCTCGGGGTGGCGCTGGCCGGCCTGCTGGCCTCGTTCATGGCCGGCATGGCGGCCAACGTCAGCTCGCTCAACACCGTGTTCACCTACGACCTGTGGCAGGACTGGATCCGGCCGGGCCGTCCCGACGAGTACTACCTGCGCGTCGGCCGGGTCGTCACGGTGGTCGGTTGCGTGCTCGCGATCGGCACGGCGTTCATCGCCAGCGGCTACGAGAACCTGATGAACTACATCCAGGCCCTGTTCAGCTTCTTCAACGCGCCGCTGTTCGCGATCTTCATCCTGGGTCTGTTCTGGAAGCGGATGAGCGGGACGGCGGGCTGGACCGGTCTCGTCGCGGGCACGATCGCCGCCGTGCTGGTGGACGTGCTGGTCCGCGTCGGCGTGCTCGCGGTGTCCTCGCAGGCGGGCTCGTTCATCGGGGCGAGCGCGGCGTTCGTCGTGGGCATCGCGGTGAGCGTGGTCGTCACGATGGTCACCACCCCGAGACCGGAGTCGGAGCTGGTGGGCCTGGTGTGGGCGCTCACGCCGCGCGACCGCATGCGCGGCGGCGAGGACGAGGGCAGCTGGTGGCAGTCGCCGGTCGTCCTCGGTGTGCTCGTGCTCGTGCTGACGTTCGTCCTGTACCTGTTCTTCGCCTGAGGAGGCACCCGTGTCGGAACCGGAGGAGACGTCGGTCGACCAGGGCGCCACGCCCAGCGCCGCCTCGCAGCTGTTCGACCTGCGCACGGTGATCGCGGTGCTGTTCGGCGTCTACGGCATCGTGCTGACCGTCAAGGGCGCGTTCTTCGAGGACCGGGCCCAGCTGGAGAAGGCCGCCGGCATCGACATCAACCTGTGGTCGGGCATCGCGATGCTGGTGGTCGCGGCGCTGTTCCTGCTGTGGGCGCGGCTGCGCCCGCTCGTGCCGCCGGGCGAACGCTGAGTGCGCGCGGCTCCCGGGCCGCGCCGCTGGCCCCGGGCGCTGCGCCCGGGTGACCGGGTGGCGGTGGTGCTGCCCGCGGGGCCGCCGTCTCCCGGCCTGCTCGCCACCGGCCTGGAGGTGCTCCGGTCGTGGGGACTGCGGGTGGACGCGGTCGAGGCGGGGCGTCACGCCCGGCTGCCCTACCTCGCGGCCGACGACGCCACGCGGGCCGCCCGGCTGCAGGAGGCGTGGTGCGACCCGGAGGTCGCCGCGGTGCTGTGCGGGCGCGGCGGCTACGGCACGCTGCGGATGCTCGACCTGCTCGACTGGGACGCGATGGCGGCCGCCCCGCCCACGCTGTTCGTCGGTTCCAGCGACGCCACCGCGCTGCACGCCGTGCTCGGCCCCCGCTGCGGGGTGGTCACGCTCTTCGGCGCGATGGTCGCGACCGCCGCGATCACCGACCCGGTGGCGACCCAGCACCTGCACCGGGCGCTGTTCGACCCGCATGCCGCGCTGCCGGCCGCGGGGGGCGCACGCACGCTCGTCGGCGGCCGGGCCACCGGGGTCACTGCCGGGGGCACCCTGAGCCTCGTCGTCGCCACGCTCGGGGTCGACGCGGTGCCGCCCCCGCCGGACGGGGCGATCGTGCTGCTCGAGGACGTCGCCGAGGCGCCGTACCGGATCGACCGCATGCTCACCCACCTGCTGCGGGCCGGCTGGTTCGACGGGGTCGCCGGGATCGCGCTGGGCTCCTGGAAGGACTGCGGCCCGGCGGAGGAGGTGCACGAGGTCATGGCCGACCGGCTCGGCCCGCTCGGCGTGCCGACGGTGGCCGGGTTCGGGTTCGGGCACTGCCGCGGCCAGCTGACCCTGCCACTCGGGGCGGAGGCAGTGCTGGACGCCGACGCGGCGACGCTCCTCCTCCGCCGGTGACGCCACGCCGGGCCGCTGTTGTGCCTCTCGATGCCCGTGCAGCGCGGACGCTCCCGCGGGCGCCGATTCCTTTGCCCGGCCGCCGAGGTCTACCTGGTCGACGGTCGTGGCCCGCCGAAGAGACCGGGCGCGATGAGGCGAACCGAGAAGGAGAGCTGGTCGCCGTGAGCATTCCCGCCACCATGCGCGCCCTGCAGCAGACCTCGCTGAAGGGTCCGCAGGACATGCATGTGGTCAGCGACGCGGCGGTACCGAACCCGGGCCAGGGCGAGGTCCTGATCCGGGTCACCGCCGCCGGTGTGAACTTCGCCGACATCTCGAGGGCCTACGGCACCTTCCTGGGCGGTCCGCGGCCACCGTATCTGGCGGGTTTCGAGGCGGCAGGCGAGGTCGTGGCGGCGCGTGCGGGGGTGACCGGTCCACGACCGGGGACTCGCCTGGTCGGCGTCGGATACGGGGCCTTCGCCGAGTACATGGTCCTGCCCGCGGCCGCGGCGATGCCGGTACCGGACGGCTGGACGCCCGAGCAGGCGCTGGGCCTGGTCGTGAACTGGCCCACCGCACTCGCCGCGCTCAAGCCGCTCGGCCACATCGCCCCCGGGGAGACCGTGCTGATCCACGCGGCGGCGGGTGCGACCGGCCAGGCCGCGGTGACGATGGCCAAGCACTACGGCGCGACGGTCATCGCGACCGCCTCTCCGGGCAAGCACGAGACGGTGCTGGCACGGGGTGCCGACCACGTCCTGGACTCCCTCGACGGCGACCTCGCCGCCGAGGTGCTGCGGCTGACCGGTGGTGCCGGTGCCGATGTGGTGCTGGAGTCGGCCGGTGGTTCCACCTTCATCGCCGGCCTGGCCGCGGCCAAGCCGGTCACCGGTCGGGTCGTCGTCTTCGGCATGGCGGGCGGGGAAGCCGCGATCACCAACCGGGAGCTGGTGTACCAGCACCAGGTCCACGTCATCGGCCTCAACATCGGCGTGTTGATCCAGGCCGCACCGCAGGTCTTCGGCGATCTCATGGGTGAGCTGTCCACCCTCATCGCCGACGGCGTCCTCGCCCCCGCTCGCCCCACTGCCTACGAGCTGGCCGACGGCCCGAAGGCCCTCAGGGAACTGGAAACCCGCGCCACGGTCGGCAAACTGGCCCTGCTGCCCTGACGATTCGGATGTCCATCGACCTGGGGTGCGATTCGGAATGACGGTGAACGTGCCGGAGGCGGCGAACAGGGACCGGTTCGCTGCCGAGACCGAGCGGTTCCGTCGGGAGCTGGTGGCGCACTGCTACCGGATGGTCGGCTCGGCGCATGACGCCGAGGACCTGGTGCAGGAGACGTACCTGCGGGCGTGGCGTTCCTACGCCGGCTTCGAGGGCCGTTCGTCGGTTCGGTCCTGGCTCTACAAGATCGCCACCAACGTCTGTCTCACTGCCGTGGAGCCGCGCCGGATCCGGGTGCTGCCCTCGGGACTGGCGGGTCCCTCCGACCGACCCGATCGCCCGCCGAGCCACGTCGCGCCGGGAGAGGCGATGTGGCTGGAACCGCTGCCGGACCGGTGGACCACGCCGGCCGCCGACGATCCGGCTGCGTCGGCGGTCG
>DATABL010000123.1:0-8205 GCA_036259595.1 Actinophytocola sp. | reverse complement strand
GCCGGTGCTGGTCGGCACCACCAGCGTCGAGCGGTCGGAGTACCTGTCGAAGCTGCTGGTGAAGCGGCGCATCCCGCACAACGTGCTGAACGCCAAGCACCACGAGAAGGAGTCGGCGATCGTCGCCGAGGCCGGGCACGCGGGTGCGGTCACCGTCGCCACCAACATGGCCGGTCGAGGCACCGACATCATGCTCGGCGGCAACCCCGACCACCTCGCGGAGAACATGCTGCGCGCCAAGGGCCTCGACCCGATCGAGACGCCCGAGGAGTGGACCGCGGCACTGCCCGACGCACTGGAGCAGGCCCAGGACGAGGTGCGCGAGGAGGCCGAGCGGGTGCGCGAGGCCGGCGGCCTGTACGTGCTCGGCACCGAGCGGCACGAGTCGCGGCGGATCGACAACCAGCTGCGCGGCCGGTCCGGTCGCCAGGGCGACCCGGGTGCGTCCCGGTTCTACCTGTCGCTCGGCGACGAGCTGATGCGCCGGTTCAACGCCCAGTTCGTCGAGCGCGTGATGACGACCATGCGCGTGCCCGACGACCAGCCGATCGAGGCGAAGATGGTCTCGAAGGCGATCAAGAGCGCGCAGACCCAGGTGGAGCAGCAGAACTTCGAGGCGCGCAAGAACCTCCTCAAGTACGACGAGGTGATGAACCAGCAGCGCAAGGAGATCTACGCCAACCGCATGCGGGTGCTGAAGGGCGAGGACCTGCGCGAGCACGTCGAGAACATGATCGAGGAGGTCGTCAGCGACTACGTCCACAAGGCGACCGCCGACGGGTACGCCGAGGACTGGGACCACGTGAAGCTGTGGTCGGCGCTCAAGGAGCTGTACCCGATCACCCTGCGCTGGGAAGACCTCGTCGACGACATGGAGGACCGCGGCGAGGACCTGACCGCGGAGAACCTGCTGGAGGCCATCCTCGCGGATATCCGCAAGGCGTACCGCGAGCGCGAGGAGGACATCAACAGCAAGGTGCCGGTCGACGCCGAGGGCCAGGAGGGCATGCGGCGGCTGGAGCGCATCGTGATGCTGGACGTGCTCGACCGTAAGTGGCGCGAGCACCTGTACGAGATGGACTACCTCAAGGACGGCATCGGCCTGCGGGCCATGGCGCAGCGCGACCCGCTGATCGAGTACCAGCGGGAGGGCTACGACATGTTCAACACCATGCTCGACGGCCTCAAGGAGGAGTGCATCACGCTGCTGTTCCGCGCGCAGGTCGCGGAGCCGCAGTCGGCGCAGCAGGCCGAGCCCCCCGCGCAGCAGCAGGCCCCCGCTGCCGACCGGGGCGCCCGCGCCCAACAGGCCGCGGCCCGAGCCGCCCAGGCCCAGGCGGCGCAAGCCCAGGCGGCCCAAGCCGCCGCCCGCCAGGAGGACAAGATCCCACCCGCCCTCCGCGGCGGCCTCCGCCCGTCCGAGCAGCAGTACACCTACTCGGGCCCCGCCGAGGGCGGCGGCGTCCAGTCCCGAGGCGCCCAGTCCACCGGCGGCAACGGCCAGAAGCCCACCCAAGGCGCCGGCGGCACCCGCCGCGAACGCCGAGCCGCCGCCCGCGACGCCGCCAAGAAGGGCAAGAAAGGCACCCGCCGCTAACCGAGTCGCCCCGCACCCGCCGCCCCACCCCGGGGCGGCGGATGCGGCGCAGCCCACTTGCCCGACAGTGCTGTTGCCGCAGGCCAGTTTTGCTCGCGTCTTCCACAGCAAAGACCCCTGAGCAAAAAGCCACTGAGGAAAATTTTCGCTACGCAACACTTGCGCTGGCGGAGGGCTTGCGCTGGCGAAGGGCTTGCGCCGACGAAGGGCTTGCGCCGACGAAGGGTTGCGCTGGCGAAGGGCTTGCGCCGACGAAGGGTTGCGCTGGCGGAGGGCTTGCGCTGGCGAAGCATTGATCCCGCAACCGACGGCCGGGGCGAGGGGGACGCTGGAGGCGGGGTGCTTCCCGTTCGGACCGGCGCGTCCCCGATGGGACTGGCGCGTCTCGTCGGGCTGGGGTTTCGTCGGGCCGGGGGTCCCGTCGGGATGCCAGGTCTGTTGGGCTGCGAGGTCCGTCGGACCGACGCGTCCCGGGTTTTGGAGTCCCCTCGGATCGGCGCGTCCCCGGTCGGACTGGGGAGTTCCGTCGGATCGGTGCGTCCAATCGACTCGGTGAGTTCCGTTTCGGAACCGGCGGGTTTCCGGTTCGGTGCGCGAGGCCTCCGTTCGGAACCGGCGAGGTCTCGGTCCGGAGCCGCGACGTTCCCGCCGCGTTTCGCCAGACCTGAGCAAGACGCCCGTGACACCCCAGTTGCTCACTTCTCGGCACCCGCCAGCCCTGACCGGCGCACCCACCAGCCCCGTCGGAGCCCGACTTCACGGCGGGCTCCGGCGGGGCTTGATCCGCTCGCGCGGGATTGTCGGTGGGGGCCGGTACGCTGGAGTACGGGGGCCGGAGGCCGCCCCCGTACTCCAGGTCGATCCGTGACCGTCTCGGGCGGCTGAGTCGTCGAGGCGCTTGGTCCGGCCTCCGCGTCCCAGCCGCGCCCGCCGGTGAGGCCTTCTCGGCCGGCGGGGGTTCCCACGTCTTGGGTCACAGGATGCGCAGCACCGCGCAGTGCCAGCGGTCGTTCACCCGTTCGAACCGGATGGCCGCCGCTCGGACTCGGGACCGTTCCTTCGGTCGCCCGGACACCTCGATCACCGCGCTGAGTTCCACCGCGTTCGGCGTCGGGTAGCACGTGTGCAGGCGCAGCAACCGGTGCCGGTGGCCGGGCGCGGTCGTCCGCAGCCTGGTCAGCAGGGCCTCGTACGCCGGGTCGGACAGGATCGTGCGGAGCTGGTCGACCACGCGCCGGCCGTCCAGGACCTCCAGTACGTGGCGCACCAGACGGCCCAACACCTCCGGTGCGGGAACGACCGGCTCCGCCGGCGGTCCGACGAGAGTGAGTTGCGGGCCGCGCGCGGGTCGCAGGCTCGACCACCGTGGGGGCGAGCCCGGCTCGTAGTCGGGCAGTGAGTAGAGCACGACGCCGCCGGGCGAAGGCTCCTCGAGAGCGGGAACTGACATGCCCTTACAGGGCGCCGAGACCGTCCAACCTGGACAAACGCCATCCGATCGTGTCCGGCGGTCACGGAGCTAGAGCAGTTCCAGCAGGAAAGGTAGCTCCTCGGTGGCATACCACGCCAGCTCGTGATCTTCGGCGTCACCAAGCGTGAACTCCGCGTCGGGGTCGCCCAGGTCCGCCGCGTCGATCACCTCGGCGGCCGCGCGCACCGCGGGCTCGGCGTCCTCGGTGTCCAGGTGCACGGCGGCGACCTGGCTCAGCATCACCGGCCCGGCCAGCCGCACCACGGCGAAGTCGAGGTCCGGCCGCAGCGTGACGTCCTCGACGTCGGCGGAGATCACCGCGCGGCGGGGGAGCGTGCCCTCGGGCTCGTCCGCCAGTTCGCCGGCCAGCAGCCGCAGCGACGCGCGCGCGGCCTCGGTCATCGCCGCGTACTCGAGTTCCTCGGCGCTGCCGGTGGCGTACGACTCGCGCAGCGCCGGCGTCAGGGCGAACGCCGTGTCGTTCACGGCGGCGACCTCGCTCTTGGCGTTCAGCGCACGCAACATGGTCACGGTTGCCGGAAGGTAGACCCGCACTTGTCGATCCTGCCACACCCGGCCGCCGGCGACGTGCGATGCTCACGCCGTGGACGCCCCATCGCCGAAGGACCGGTTCGTGACCGTGTTCGGTCGCAAGCCGGTGCTCGAGGCACTCGGCGACGACGCCCTGCGCGTCGACAAGGTCGTGCTCGCCGACACCGCTCGCGGCGCCGCCGCCCGGGAGATCATCGACGCCGCCGCCACGCGCGCCGTGCCGGTCGAGCGGGCCAGCGCGCACCGGGTGAAGGTGCTGGCCGGCAACGGGAAGCAGGACCAGGGCGTACTCGCCGACGTGGTCGCCCCGCGCATGCGCCGGCTGTCGGCCGCCCTCGCCGACGCGCCGCCGACGACCGTCCTGCTGCTCGACGGCATCACCACCCCCGCGAACGTCGGGATGATCCTGCGCACCGCCACGGCCGCGGGCGTCGGTGGGATCGTGGTGCCCCGGCGCGGCGTGGCGAGCATCGACCCGCTGGTGGTGAAGGCCTCGGCCGGGGTGGCGTTCCACGCCCCGGTGCTGCGCTGCTACACGGCGGCGGAGGCGGCGCGGGAGCTGCGGGCGGCCGGGTACCCGCTGTTCGCGCTGGACGGCGCGGCCCGCCGGACCGTCTTCGACGCCGAGTTGCCCAGGCGCGCCGCGTTCGTGCTGGGCGGGGAGACCGGCGGGGTCAGCGGCGAGGTCCGGGAGCACGTCACCGCGGGACTGTCGATCCCGATGAGCGGCGGCGTGGAGTCCCTGAACGTGGCCAGCGCCGCCGCCGTGCTCTGCTTCGAACTGGTCCGCCGCGCCCGGCCCTGACCGGCGCGAACGGGAGCGGGTGCGATCGCAAACGCCCCGAGCCAGACCTCCCCGTCGCCGCCTGGGGGACCCCTGGTTTCACACTACCGCTGATCACCCGCGGTACGCGGGGTTCATGATCGACATGTGGACAACCGGGGCAGTTGTGGACAACTCAGGCCTCGAGGACGATCTTGCCGGTGGCGGTGCCGTCAGCCAGGCGGCCGAGGGCCTCCGCGGCCTTCTCCAGGGGGTACCGGGCCTCGATGGTCGGCTCCAGTTCGCCCCGTTCCACCAGGGCGAACACCTGGCGCAGCGCCTCGGCGAACCGCGGGCCGGGCTTCACGTAGTAGAACGTCGCCCGCCGGCCCCTTCCGCGGCCCGTCAGCCGGCCCAGTTGCCAGCCGAGGAAACGGCCGATCATCCCCAGGTACGGCTTCAGCCAGTGCCCCTCGTCGCGCAGGGTGCTCGCCGAGCCGTAGCTCACCACGATCCCCCCGTCCGCCAGCAGGGCGTACGAATCGACCAGGCTCTGCCCGCCCACGTGGTCGAACACCGCGTCCACCCCGCCCGGCGCCAGCTCCCGCACCCGCGCCGGCACGTCGCCCGCCCGGTAGTCGATCGGCTCCGCGCCCAGCGCGCGCACCGCCTCGTGCTTCGACGCCGACGCCGTGCCGAGCACCCGCGCACCGGCCCGCACCGCCAACCGCACCAGCAGCGAACCGACCCCGCCGGACGCGCCGTGCACCAGCACCGTCTGCCCCTCCCGCACCCGCGCCACCTGGTGCGCCATCTGCCACGCGGTCACCCCGTTCATCACCACGGCCGCCGCCGTGCCCGGCTCGATCCCCGCCGGCACGCGGACCGCCCGGGCCGCCTTCAGCACCACATGGGTGCGCCACGCGCCGGTCCTGGTCATCGCGGCGACCCGGTCGCCGACCCGCACGTCCCGCACCTCGGCGCCCACCTCGGTGACCGTCCCCACCAGGTCGTACCCGGGCACGAACGGGAACTTCGGCTGCATCGGGTATCTGCCCCGCAGCATCTGCACCTCGGCGAAGCTCACGCCGCTCGCCTCGACCCGCACCCGGACCTCGCCGCGGCCGGGCATCGGCGTCTCGGCGTCGCGCACGGTCAGCATCTCCGGGCCGCCCTTGCCGGTCAGCACGATCTCCATGTGAGAGCTCCTTACTTGAGTTATAGGTTCTAACCAGAATTAGAGCCTGTTAGAGTCGGCCTGTCAAGCGAGGAGGCACATGGACCGACGACAGCAGTACCGCGAGCAGACCCGCGAGGAGGCCAAGCGCATCGCGCTCGACCAGCTCGCCGAGCACGGCACCGCCGGCATCTCGGTGAACGCCATCGGCAAGCGCATGGGCGTCACCGGCCCCGCGCTCTACCGCTACTTCGCCAACCGCGACGCGCTGCTCACCGAGCTGATCTCCGACGGCTACGAGGACTTCGCCGACACCCTCACCGCCGCGGCCGCGACCGGCGGCACCCCGGCGGACCGGCTGCGCGCGACCGCCGGCGCCCTGCGCGAATGGGCCCTCGCCGCCCCGCACCGGTACCTGCTCCTCTTCGGCACCCCGGTCCCCGGCTACGAGGCCCCCGCGCACACCCTCACCACCGCCACCCGCGCGATGGCCGCCGTGCTGAGCACCGCGCCGGCCGACGACCGCCGGGCACCCGCCGGCGAGCTCGACGAGCAGGTCGCGGCCTGGGGCGTGGGCATCGGTCAGCCGGGGCTGACCCCGCGCCAGCTGCACTGGGGCCTCCAGGTCTGGACCCGCCTGCACGGCCTGCTCAGCCTCGAGGTCGCCAACCAGTTCGCGCTCTCCGGCATCGACCCCGCCCTGCTGTACCGCGCCGAGGTGGAGGCACTGGTCGCCTGCTGGGAGAGTCGGTGACAGGATGGCCGGACAGGGCCGGCACCGGTCACAAGCCGTCCGGCGAACCCGACACCCCAGGGAGGCGAGCCACATCATGGACGCCGTTACGTCCGTGCCGGAGCCGGTCAACGAGCCGGTCCGGTCCTACGCGCCGGACACCGCCGAGCGCGAGTCGCTGCGACGCCGGATCGCCGAGCTGGAGGGCGACCGCCACGAGCTGACCATGACCATCGGCGGCGAGCAGCGGATGGCCGGCGGCGAGGCGATCGACGTCGTCCAGCCGCACGACCACCGGCACGTGCTCGGCCGGACCGCGCAGGCCACCGCCAAGGACGTCGCCGACGCGGTCGCCGCCGCCAAGCAGGCCGCGCCCGCCTGGCGGGATCTGCCCTTCGACGAGCGCGCCGCGGTCCTGCTGCGCGCGGCCGAGCTGCTCGCCGGCCCGTGGCGCGACACCCTGAACGCGGCCACGATGCTCGGCCAGTCCAAGTCCGCGCAGCAGGCGGAGATCGACAGCGCCTGCGAGCTGATCGACTTCTGGCGCTACAACGTCGGCTACGCCCGCCGGGCCCTGCAGGAGCAGCCCTACTCCGGCCCGGGCGGGTGGAACCGGTTCGACCACCGGCCGCTCGACGGGTTCGTCACCGCCATCACCCCGTTCAACTTCACCGCGATCGCCGGCAACCTGCCCACCGCCCCCGCGCTGATGGGCAACACGGTCGTCTGGAAGCCCGCGCCGACCCAGCAGTTCGCCGCGCACCACACCATGCGCCTGCTGGAGGCCGCCGGCCTGCCCCCGGGCGTGATCAACCTGGTCACCGGCGACGGCGCCGCGGTCAGCGACGTCGCGCTCAACGACCCGGACTTCGCCGGCCTGCACTTCACCGGCTCCACCAAGACGTTCAAGTACCTGTGGCGCACGATGGCCGAACGCCTCGACACCTACCGCAGCTACCCGCGGATCGTCGGCGAGACCGGCGGCAAGGACTTCGTCGTCGCGCACCGCTCCGCCGACCCGGACGCCACGGTCACCGGGTTGGTCCGCGGCGCGTTCGAGTACCAGGGTCAGAAGTGCTCCGCGGCCTCGCGCGCCTACATCTCCCGCTCGCTGTGGGAGTCCGGCCTGCGCGAGCGGCTGGTGGAGGCGACCGCGTCGCTGTCCTACGGCGACGTCACCGACTTCCGCCACTTCGGCGGCGCGGTGATCAACGCCCAGGCGTTCGCCAAGCACAAGGGCGTGCTGGAGATGGCCGCGTCCACCTCCACGCTGGAGGTGCTGGCCGGCGGCGGCTGCGACGACGAGGTCGGGTACTTCGTGCAGCCCACGATCGTGCTCGGCACCGACCCGACGCAGGAGATCTTCACCACCGAGTGGTTCGGCCCGATCCTGGCCGTGCACGTCTTCGACGACTCCGACTACGGCAAGGTGCTGGAGCTGGTCGACAGCTCCACGCCCTACGCCCTGACCGGCGCCGTGTTCGCCACCGACCGCGCGGCGATCGACGAGGCCCACCGCTCGCTGCGGTTCGCGGCCGGCAACTTCTACGTCAACGACAAGCCGACCGGCGCCGTGGTCAGCCAGCAGCCCTTCGGCGGCAGCCGCGGCTCCGGCACCAACGACAAGGCCGGCTCGATCTACAACCTGCTGCGCTGGGTGAGCCCGCGCACGATCAAGGAGACGTTCGCTCCGCCCACCGACCCCTTCTACCCCCATATGCGGTAGGAGCGCGCCTCGCGCGAGGCCGTCAGGCTCGCCCCTCGGCGGGCCGTGCACCTGTCGGGTGGCTGACTGGGGGACGGGTGTGGCACGAATCCGGGAGACCGGACGTGCGAGCCGTTTGCATACTCAGGGGTGCGGACGCCCTGGAGCGTCCCGTACCGAAGGGATGGACGGCCGTGACCACGCCTC
>DATABL010000122.1:0-16408 GCA_036259595.1 Actinophytocola sp. | reverse complement strand
GGCGGGCTCGGCGGCCTCCACACAGGCGCGAATGATGTCGCCGAAGAGCCGGCGCTTGTACGGCAGCGCCGCCCCGCCGCCCTTGCGCGTGACCTTGGTGACCGGGCAGCCCCAGTTGGTGTCGACGTGGTCGGCCAGCCCTTCGCCGACGATGATCTTGACCGCCTCGCGCATCGTCACCGGGTCGACCCCGTACAACTGCACCGACCGCGGCGACTCGCCGGCGTCGAAGGTCATCATGTGCATCGTCTTCGGGTCGCCGATGAGCAGCGCCCGGGCGGTGATCATCTCGCAGACGTACAGCCCGGCCCCGTACTCCCGGCACAGCCGCCGGAACGCCACGTTGGTGATCCCCGCCATCGGCGCGAGCACCACCGGCGGGTCGACCTCGTAGGGGCCGATCCGCAACGCCGGCTTGCTCAGGGTGGCGGTCACCCCTCCATTGTCACCGGTGATCGAGGTCACCCGCCGCCGGGCTCGGTCAGGACGACCTGGCCAGCTGGCTGACCCGCTGGAACGAGACACCGAGCACCTCGCCCGCCTCCCGCTGGGAGAGCCCCAGGGCGAGCAGCTCACGCACCGCCGCCCTGTTCTCGGCAGCGGCCTCGGCCTGCTTCCGCTGGGCTTCCCCCCGAAGAACCTCGGCACGAGCCTGATGGTCCTGCACGGAGTCCGGCAGCCGCACCCGCAGGTGAAGCTCGTACTCGTCGCCGCGAACGCCTTCCATGATCTCGATCAGCTCACTCGCCATGGCCACGACATCCTTGTACCGAAGTGCCTGGGTGGAGCGCTCGATCTCCGGAATACGAATGAGCCAGAACTTTCCATCACGACTGACGTCGGCGTGGTAGGTCTTCACTTCCTCCACCATCCCTTCCCCAGTACGTCCTCGCACTCCTTGAAGATGTCGACCGCGAAGACCTCACCCAGTTCACTGTGGCGCGGGATTGGTACCACCACGCCGTCGAGGGTATAGATCGTGTGGTTCGCGCCCTCGCGGGCCAAGATCCACTTCGCTCCGTGCTTCCTGGCCGCTGTCGCAATCTTCTTGATGACTTCGCGCCTCTTCACAGTCTATGTCTAGGTCGCGATAGACACAACCGTCAAGCGCAGGGTAGACAAGTGGCTCGATGGTGTGATGCTCGGTACGAGTCGGCGGTGGTCCACTACTCTCGTGCGCCGAACCGCGGACCCGGGGGGCCGATGAGCACGTTCACACCCAGGAAGTTGCCGCCGCTGGCCGGTGGGCTGGCCGCGAAGTCGCTGCCCGCGCCGCCCGGCAGCGTCTTCGTCTTCGGACACGGTGGGGGGTTCGTCGCGCCGCCGGTGGAGCGGATCCAGGTCCGGTTCGGTCGGCTGGACGAGCTCGTCGAGGTCTGCGTCGGACCCAACGACGAGCGGGTCAGCCGGCAGCACGGGCGGATCGTGCGGGCCGGGCGCGAGTGGTGGCTGCACAACGACGGTGTCCTGCCGATCCGGCTCCCGCGGTCGACGTTCCTGCTCTCCGGCGAACAGCTCCCGCTCCCCGAGGGCTACAGCCCCCTGTTCATCCGCGGCGACCGCCACCACGAGCACCTGCTGGAGGTCCGCGTCGTCGGCGCCACCCGCCCCGGTCCGGCCGCCGAAGCCGGCGCGCGCACCCGCGTCCCGGAGACCTACCCCCTCGCCGACACCGAACGCCTCGTGCTCACCGCGCTCGCCCAGCGGTACCTGCGCCAGGAAAGCCACCCGCAGCCGGTGTCCTGGAAACAGGTCGCCGAGGACCTCAACGACACCCGCGGCCAGTCCGGCTGGCACCCGCACCGCGCCGCCAACGTCGTCGGCGCGGTGCGGGCCCGGCTGTCGGCCGCCGGCGTCCCCGGCCTGACGCTCGCCGAGGTCGGCGACCCCGCCGGCAACATGCTCAACCACAACCTGATCCAGGAACTCCTGCAGACCGCCACCCTGCTCCCCCCGGACCTGCGCCTGCTCGGGGAAGGGGAAGGGGAAGGGGAAGGCTAGACCGGGCCCGCCTCCGTTCGCCACCACTCCAGCAGCAGCTCCGGCGACGCGCCCCGGTAGGCGAACACCGCGATCCGCAGCCGCTCGTGCGTCCAGGACAGGAACGGCCGGCCGTCCCGCTGCTCGCAGCCCAGCCGCCCGGTCGCCCCCGCCCGCGCGTACGGCGCGTCGCCGGTGAACCCGCGCGGCACGGTCGTGCAGTCCGGGCCGCTCACATCCAGGTCGCCGGCGTAGCTCGCGTTCATCGCGGCCACGTCGGCGAACTGGTAGTAGTACACCGCCCCCGCACCCGCCGTCGGCCCGCACGCCACCGCCGCCGTCGCCGCGTCGCCCGCGTCGTCGCGCACCTGCTCGGGCGACGGGCGCAGGCACAGCGTCCGCGACGCCGGCGGCACGTGCGCCAGCAGCGCCCGCTCCTCGGCGGTCGGGAACGGCGGCTCCGCCCGCTCGTTGACCGCCGCCACCACCCGCTCCGGCGGGATCCCCAGCGTCCGGTTCCACCACTCGGCCAGCTCCGCCGGGTCGGGCCCGGTGGCGCGCGCCAGCGTCAGCAGCGGCTCGACCGTCCACTCCAGCGTCGGCGTGCCGCGTTCGCCGGGGTAGCACAGCATCTCCCCGACGTCGACGCTGCGCAGGTGGTACCGGCGGTCGCCGAGGAACCCCGGCGGGTTGTCGTAGCAGGGCGGCCCGGCCGGCGGGTTCACCTCGCGGACGTGCCCGTCGTAGGTGCGCCGCAACGCGTCCAGGTCGGCGAACCGGTAGTAGCCGACCGCCGTCGCCAGCCGGCTGTTCGCGTCGCACTCGATCGCCGCGGTCAGGTCGCGGAACGAGTCCAGCGTGCCCGCCTCGGCCCGCCGGCAGTCGGGCTTGCGCACCAGGTCGATCAGCGCCTGCTCCGCCTCGGTGGGGAACGCCGGGATGCCGACCCACCGCGCCCAGGCCTCGGTGAGCGCGGTGTCGCCGGAGGCGCGGGCCTCGGCGCGGGCGACCGTCCGGCGCTCGTCGTCGGTCCACACCAGCGTGGTCGTGCCGGCCGACGAGTAGCACACGACCCGCCCGGTCTGCGGCCCCGCGCCGGGGTAGCGGTGCTCGGCGCCGGCCGACCGGGTGCAGTCGCCGCTGCCGCGCGGGATGCCGGACTCGGCCAGCGCCGCCGCGTACGCGTCGTCCACCTCGGCGCGGTCGGCGAACATGCTGTACCGCACCACCTGCTCGCCGTCCCGGCACAGCAGCCCGTACTCCGCGCCGGGCAGCCCCGCGTCGTCCGCGCAGTCCCCGACGAGCGCGGCCGGCACCCGCAGCAGGTCGGGCCCGCTCCCGTCGTCGCCCAGCGGCACCCAGATCGCGACGAACGCGACGATCAGCGCGATCGCCACCGCGCCGACCAGCAGCGGCGCCCGGTACGCCCCGAGCCGCGACGGGCGGCGTGGCGGCGCGGTCGCCGGGAGCGTCGGCGGGTCGGGCGCCGGGGCCAGCGCCGCGGCCAGCGCGTCGGCGAACTCCCCGCAGGTCCCGTACCGGTGCTCCGGCCGCGCGAGGGCCGTGGCCAGGACGTGGTCGACGGCCGCCGGCAGGCCCGGCCGCAGCGTGCCGGCCGGTGTGGGCGGGGTGCCGGCCAGTTGCTCCCACAACGCGCCGCCGGTGTCGAGGTGGTCGTGCGGCAGCCGTCCGGTCAGGCAGCGGTAGGCGACGACGCCGAGGGAGAACACGTCGGCCTGCCGGGTCACCGGCTCCTTAGCCGTCGTGCCGGTCGCGACCTCGAAGCCGGACGACAGCTCCGGCGCGAGGTAGCGCGGGGTGCCGACGTCGTGGCCGGCCTGGGTCAGCCGCTCGCCCTCCAGCTGTGCCGAGATGCCGAAGTCCAGCAGGTAGGCGTGGTCGCGGTGGCGGTGCAGCATGATGTTGCCCGGCTTGACGTCCCGGTGCACCACGCCGTGCCGGTGCGCGTGGTCGAGCGCGGCGGCGACCTCGCGGACGATGTGCGCGGTGCGGGCCGGTTCCAGCGGGCCCCGGGCGAGCTCGTCGGCCAGGCTCCAGCCGTCGATGTAGGGCATGACCAGGTACAGCAGCTCCTGGCCGGCGGGCGCGTCGAGGACCGGGACGATGTTGGGGTGGGTCAGCGCGGCCGACGCGTCGACCTCGCGCCGGAACCGGGCGCGGAAGTCGGGGTTGCCGGCGTGCTTGGGCGCGAGGACCTTGATCGCCACGAGCCGGTTGTTCAGCGCCGGCTGCCGCGCCAGGTAGACGACGCTCATCAGGGTGCGGGACAGCTCGCGCTCGATCACGTAGCCGGGCAGTTCGGGAAACTCGTCCACCGGGGACCATGATGCCAAAGAGCGAACGGGAGGCCGTGGTGCGTCTGTTGGTCGTGGTGATCGCCGTGCTGGGTCTGGCCGGTTGCACGGGGTCGCGGGTGTCGGGGGTGCCGATCGGGTCGACGCTGGCGCCCCCGACGTCGTCGACGGTGGTGACCACCACCGACCCGCCGCCGGCCGAGCCCACGTTCCCGAAGGCGGCGGACGGCAAGAACCTGGCAGCCTGCGCCGACGGGGTGTGCGAGGTGGAGGTGCGGGCGCCGGTGGAGCTGGCGTTCGACCCGGCCGTCGGCATCACCCGCATGACGATCCACACGATCGGCCCGGAGGGCATGCACATCACCGGCTCGGCGGCCGGCGGCGGGACGTTCACCGTGGACCTCTACGCCGACCCCGGGACCGTGGCCCGCGGCGTGATCAACAACGCGCTGTCGATCACGACGCTGGCCACCCAGGACGGGCGCGCGCTGCTGACCCTCGCCCGCGTGTAGCCCTGTCGACTGGACGGATGTACAGTCAACGCTCGTGTCGCCCCGGTCGGCGCAGGCCAACGAGAACCTGCGGGAACAGTCGCGCGAGCGGATCCTGGGCGCCGCGCTCGAGGTGTTCGCCGAGAAGGGCTTCCACAACGCCACGATCTCCGACATCACCGCGCGCGCCGGCGTCTCCCGCGGGCTGGTCACCTACTACTTCCCCGGCAAGCACGAGCTGGTCGTCGAACTCCTCGGCCGGTACCTGGAGGGCCTCAACGGCCTGCTCGCGGTCACCGGCACCGCCGACGAGCGGCTGGCGGCGATGATCGACGCGGTCCTGGCCGCCGCGGCCGCCACGCTGCCCGTACAGCGGCTGGCGCTGAGCCTGATGACGCACCCGTCGACACACCCGCTGTTCGCTCGGGTGGAGGTCGTGAAGGACACCCAGATCGCGGTCCTGGAGGACACCCTGCGCGGCCTGTTCGCCGAGCGCGGGGCCGCCGACCCGGCGCTGGAGGAGGTCATGTTCCGCAGCGTGCTGGAAGGCGTGATCGTCAAGGCCACGGTCTACGAGGGCACCTACCCGCTGGAACGGGTCCGCGCCCGCCTGCACGCGATGTACGACCTGCCGATCCCGCACAAGCCCCTGCTGGACCCCGACCCGCCACCGGTCGGCCGGCTCCGCGCCGGGGCACTCGACGGAGGTGAGCCATGAGCCTCGATCTGCTGTCCAGGATGCGGAACAGGCCGAGCGGCCCGTCGGCGTTCGGCCTCGCGTGCGGCGCGCACGTGGCCGTCGAGCAGGGGGTGGCGTGGCACGACCCGGCCGGTGCCGGGCTCAGCAAGCTGGTGCTGCGCGAGCGGTTGGCACAGCGGTGGGGCGTGCGCGGCGCGACCGAGTGGCAGCGGATGATGGACGGCCTGCTCGCCGAGCGCGGCGAGAAGCCCAACGACCTGGCGCTGGAGCTGCGCTGGCAGGCGACCGTGGTGCGGACCGTGCCGCCGGACCTGGCCGGCTGGCGCCGGATCGTGCGGCAGGCCGCGGAGTACGGGGAGCTGAGCTGGCACGGCGTGCCGATGCTGCTGGCCGCCGCGGAGCGGATCTCCGGGTACGAGGACAGGTTCCGCGCCGACGGCCTGCTCTCGCCGCACGGGGTCGTGCACGGCGCGCGGGCCTACGACTGGGGCCGGGCGGTGAACCTGGCGCGCTGTGGCCTGCGGGCCGGGTACTGCGACCGGGCTGCGGCCGAGGAGGCGGTGCTGCGGGCGGGGGAGCTGTGCGCTCGGCACTACATGTCGTGGGCCGATCTGTCGGCCGCGTACGTGCTGGGCCGCCTGCTGGCCGACCCGAGCCGCTACGACGCCCTCCGCGAGGCGCACCGCGGGCTGCTCACCGAGGCCGACAGTCCGTGGCGGACGCTGCCGTGGCCGGTGCACCAGCCCGAATCGCGAGGTTTCCAGCAGGTGGCGCGGAGGTAATCGAGTGGAATGCCCGAGAAGGTGCAGCATGACGAGCCTGAGCACGAGAGGCTGAAGCGGAACGTCAACGAGTTGCTCCAGGAGCTGCGGGTGGCCCAGGCGGGCGTGCAGTTCCTGTTCGGTTTCCTGCTCGCGGTCGCGTTCACCGAGCCCTACCTGCGGGGAACGCCCTTCCAACACGCCGTACACGTGGTGGCGGTCGTGTTCGCGACAGCCTCGGTGGCCATGCTGAGCGCACCGGCTGCCTGGCACCGGCTGCTGTTCCGACAGGGTCAGCGCCCCAAGATCGTCGAGATCGCCAACCGCTTCGCGGTAGCCGGCATGGCCTGCTTAGCCATCGCGATGACGGCCACCGTCCTCCTGCTCACCGACGCGGTCCTCGGCAACTGGCTCTCCATCGCGATCTCGACCTTCGCCGCCCTCATGTTCGGCACCCTCTGGTTCGTCCTCCCCATGCTCCGCCGCTGGCAACTGAACGGCGCCACCCCCAAGGCCCCGGACAACGCCACCTGACCCGCCACCCCCGCGAGTCCGGCGCGTCAGCTCAGATCGCTGTCGTACCACTCGCCGAGTGAGTCGGTGTCGACGTCGGGGGCGTCCTCGGCCTCGGTGAACAGCTCGTCGGCCTGGGCGTCGTCGTCCGGCCGGGGCTCGTACTCGGTCGGCTCCTCCGCGCTCGGCTCCTCGGCACCGGGCTCCTCACCGGCCGGCTCATCGTCGGCAGGAGTCTCGTCAGCCGGGTCTTCCGCGCCCGGGCCACCCCCGCCGACGCCCGGCAACCCGTCGGTGCCGTCGCCCTCCGCCGGAACGTCCGTACTCTCCTCGCGCGGCTCGTACTCGCTCCCCGGGTCCGTGTCGTGCGACGTGTCGGCCGGCGTGGGCCGCGGCTCCGGACCGCTCGCCGCGGCGTCACTGCCGCGGCCGTCCTCGTTCCACGTCCCCATGCCCGTCGGGTCCGAGTACTCCGCCTCCGCCACCCCGTCGTCGTCGAGGTCGAGCACGGCCGTGTCGGCGACGCCGTCCCCGTCGGAGTCCCACATCACGTCGTCGACCCGGCCGTCCCCGTCGAAGTCCAGCGCGACGGCGTCCGCGGCCCCGTCACCGTCGACGTCCACGTCGGCCTCGGACGTGTGCACGTTCGGGTCACCCTCGCCGGTCCCGAAGCGGTACTCGATGTCGGGCATGTTCTCCCCCGTTCCCAGGATGGATCAGCTGAGAGTAGATGCCCGCCGGCCCACCCCGGTTCCCGAAGGAGGTCAAGCTCCCAAAACGAGATGCCGACGCGCCGTGAGCCTCCGAGTCACCGCGATCACCGGATAGGCCGGCGGCAGCCCGCGCGTCGGCAGCGGCGGCTCGACCCACTGCCGACCCGCCGGCGAGGTGGGCACGACCACGTACCCGCCCGGCGGCGCGAGCACGACGTCGGCCTCGGCGAGCTCGCCACCCACGCCGGGACGTAACGACTCCGGCGGCCGAATCAGGAACGTCCACCTTCCACCGTCCGAATCGGACAGAATTGGCACCCGCTGCATCGCGACGCAGAGTTCCTTGCGCACCAACGCACCCAGCGCGGCCGGCATGACGACGGCCGACGCGGCCGGCCCCGTCGCCAACACCAGCGCGCGCCCGGAGACCCGCACCGACACCGGCCAGCCGAGCAGTTCCTCGTACGCCGCCCGCCCGTGCGCGAGCTCCCGCAGCCACCGCGGAGCCGGTCGGTTGGTGATAGAAGTAGTCATCGCACATCCCCATCGCCGTTCGACGGATACGAACCTGGGGCGCCCGCTCACCATTGAAGAACCGACCAGTCGGTATGTCAATATGCCGTCCATGGTCATGACTGATTCCCGCCAGCGGGACACCCGGGAGTGGGGGCAGAGTGGAGCCATGCACACCGTCATGGACAGCCCCGTCGGGCCGTTGACACTCGTCGGCAGTGAGGGCGCCTTGTCCGGCCTCTACATGACCGACCAGCGCTACCGCCCCGCCGACATCCGCTTCGGCGACCGCGACGACGCCCAGTTCGCCGCCGCCGTCGCCCAACTGACCGAGTACTTCGCCGGCGACCGAACCGAGTTCACGATTCCGCTGCGCCCCGCGGGCACGGAGTTCCAGCGAACCGTCTGGCAGGCTCTGCGCGAGATCCCGTACGGCGAGACCATCACCTACGGCGAGCTGGCCCAGCACATCGGCCGCCCCACCGCGGCCCGCGCGGTCGGCCACGCCAACGGCCACAACCCGATCGGCATCGTCGTCCCGTGCCACCGCGTCGTCAGCCCCACCGGTCTGACCGGGTACGCCGGCGGCCTGGACCGCAAGCGCTTCCTGCTCGCCCTGGAGTCTGCCAACAGCCCCGCGCAGGCCCCTCGCGGCGTTGACGTCCCGAGGGGCAACCGGCTAGAGGTCGGCTAGAGGTACTGCCCGGTCCCCCGGATCGACGGGCCTTCCGGCATCTCGCCACCGGCACCCGGCGGCAACCCGCGCCGCATCTGCTCCAGCTGCACCCGCGCCGCCATCTGCTGGGCGAACAACGCCGTCTGGATCCCGTGGAACAACCCCTCGAGCCACCCCACCAGCTGCGCCTGCGCGATCCGCAGCTCCGCGTCCGACGGCGAGCCCTCCTCGGTGAACGGCAGCGACAGCCGCTCCAGCTCGTCGCGTAGCTCGGGCGCGAGACCGTCCTCCAGCTCCGCGATCGAGCGCTTGTGGATCTCCCGCAAACGATTGCGGGACGCGTCGTCCAGCGGCGCCGCGCGGACTTCCTCCAGCAGCTGCTTGATCATGGTGCCGATCCGCATGACCTTCGCCGGCTGTTCGACCATGTCGCCGACCGCCTCGGGGCTGGGGCCGTCCTCGCCGTCGGGGATCTTCGCGGTGCCCAGCGGCGAGCCGTCCGGACCCATGACCATCACGTGTTGCGGCTGCTCGGGCCGGCCCTGCGGGTCGTTCTCGCCTGTCGAAGTCACCCGCCGAGGGTAACCGCCGCCGCCCGCCGCGAAACCGGGGGATGCCCCCGGGAGCAGGGCGTTGACCAGGCTCCGTACGGTGTTGTTCATGGCGTTCGACGTCGCTGCGATTCGGGGTCAGTTTCCCGCGTTGGGTGATGGCTGGATTCACCTGGACGCCCCGGCCGGGATGCAGGTGCCCGAACAGGTCGCCACGGCGGTGTCCACGGCCCTCCGCGCGCCCGTCTCCGGGCCGGGCGGCGTGTTCCCGGCCTCGCAGCGCGCCGAGGCGATCGTCGACGCGGCCCGCCGCGCGGTCGCCGACCTCGTCGGCTGCGACCCGGCGGGCGTCGTGCTCGGCCCCAATCCGGCGGTGCTGCTGCAACGCCTCGCCGAGGCCGTCGGCAGCGGGTGGGTGATCGGCGACGAGATCGTCGTCTCCCGGCTCGACCACCAGCAGAACATCGCCCCGTGGCTCGGCGTCGCGCAGCGGGCCGGCGCGCCCGTGCGGTGGGCCGAGATCGACATCGAGACCTGCGAGCTGCCCGCGTGGCAGTACGAGAGCCTCATCTCGCGCCGCACCAAGCTGGTCGCGGTCACCGCCGCGTCCGGCGTGGTCGGCACGCGGCCCGACCTGAACAAGATCACGGCGCTGGCCCGCGACGCGAAGGCCCTGGTCGTGGTGGACGCGTCGTCCTCGGCCCCGTTCGTGCCGATGGACATCAAGGCGATGGGCGCCGACGTGGTGGCGGTGTCGGCCACCGCGTGGGGCGGCCCGACGGTCGGCGCGCTCGCGTTCGCCGACCCGGCTCTGCTCGACCGGCTGCCGTCGTGCGCGCTCGGCCCGAACCAGAGCGGCCCCGGCCGGCTCGAGCTCGGCCAGCACGCGTACCCGCTGCTCGCCGGTTTGGTCGCGTCGATCGACTACCTGGCGAACCTGGACGACACGGCCACCGGAAGCCGCCGCGAGCGCCTGCAGACCTCGATCGGCTCGGCGAAGTCGTACCAGGCCGGCATGCTCGGCAAGCTGATCTCCGAGCTCCGCGGCCTCCTGCACGTCACGGTCATCGGCGACGCCATGCGCCGCATCCCCGCCCTGGCGTTCACGGTGACCGACGTCAAGGCCGCCGAGGCCATCGTCCACCTGGCAGACCGCGGCATCTGCGCCTTCGCCGACGACGTCCCCAGCGGCGTCTTCGCCGCCCTCGGGGTCGCGGAGGTCGGCGGCGCCGTCCGCGTGGGCCTGGCCCACTACACGACCTCCGCCGAGGTCGACGCCCTGGTGGAAGCCGTAGCCGCCCTCACCGGCCTCACCCGCTAGCGACCGTTCGCGTCAGGGCATCCGCAGGACCAGCTTCCCGAAGACGCCGCCCTCCTCCATCGCCCGGTGCGCGTCGGCCGCCCGCTCCGCCGGCAGCACCTCGTGCACGATCGGCTGCACCGTCCCCGCCTCCACCAGCGGCCACAGCTGCGTCGCGACCTCGCCCACGATCGCGGCCTTCTCCTCCAGCGGCCGGTTGCGCAACGTCGTCGCCGTGATCGAGCCGCACTTCGCGAGCAGCTTGCCCAGGTTCAGCTCGCCCTTCACCCCGCCCTGCATGCCGATGACGACCAGCCGCCCGTTGCGCGCCAGCACCGACACGTTGCCCGGCAGGTACTTCGCCCCCATGTTGTCCAGCACGACGTCCGCCCCGCGCCCGTCCGTCGCCGCGCGCACCTCCTCGACGAAGTCCTGCTCCCGGTAGTTCACCAGCACGTCCGCACCCAGCGTCGCGCACCGCTCCAGCCGCTCCGCCGACCCCGCGGTCACCGCCACCGTGGCCCCGAGCGCCTTGCCGACCTGGATCGCGTGCGTTCCGATCCCGCCCGCGCCGCCGTGCACCAGCAGCACCTCGCCCGCCACCAGGCCCGCGGTCAGCACCACGTTCGACCACACCGTGCACGCGACCTCCGGCAGCGACGCCGCCGTGACCAGGTCCACCCCGGCCGGCACCGGCAGCACCTGCCCGGCCGGCACCGCGACCCGCTGGCCGTACCCGCCGCCGGCGAGCAGCGCGCACACCTCCTCGCCGACCCGGAACTCGCTCACCCCGTCGCCGAGCGCGGCCACCACGCCCGAGCACTCCAGGCCCGGCACCTCGCTCGCCCCGGGCGGCGGGGGGTAGACGCCCTGCCGCTGCAACAGGTCGGCCCGGTTCACCGCGGTCGCCGCGACGTCGAGCAGCACCTCGCCTGGGCCGGGTTGGGGATCGGGTTGCTCCGTCCAGGTCAACACGTCCGGACCGCCGGGCTCAGAGATCACGATGGCCTGCATGTGATGACCGTAATTGGTTCCCATAACAGAACGCGAACGGGTCTTGACCAGCGCCTGCGATCCGACAAGGGTGTGCTGGCCGGATGCGGCGATCGCGATTCGGGGCCGATCCTCCTGCGCCGGCGGTCCGTCCGTGATGGAGAGGAAGCTACATGCCGTCCCGCAAGACGACACTCCGAGCCGGGGTCGCGTTACTCGCGGCCGCGACCGGCCTCAGCCTGGCCGCGGCACCCGCGTCCGCCGCGCAGCAGTTCGTGCCCGACGGGCCGAAGCTGGCCCGGCAGCTGGTCAAGAAGGTCAGCATCACCAACCTCAACCGGCACCTGATCGCCTTCCAGCGCCTCGCCGACCGCAACGGCGGGAACCGCGCCGCCGGCTCTCCCGGGCACGTGGCGTCGGCCGAGTACATCGCCACCAAGCTCGAGAACGCGGGCTACATCGTCACCCGCCAGGAGTTCCCGTTCGTCTACGACGAGACCGAGCTGGCGACCGCGACGATCGACGGCGCGGACCTGCCGGTCACCCGGATGGGCTACAGCCAGGACACGCCGGTGGGTGGCGTGACCGCCTCGCTCGCGGTCGTGCCGGCCGACGACACCCCGGGCTGCGAGGCCGCGGACTACGACGGCGTGGCCGCCGAGGGCGCGGTCGTGCTGGTCCGCCGCGGCGCGTGCACCTTCGGGCAGAAGGCGCTGGTCGCCGGCGAGTCGGGCGCCGTCGCGGTGATCATCTACAACAACGGCCCCGGCGCGCTGAACGGCACGCTCGGTGAGGTCAACCCGGCCAGCGCGCCGGCCGCGGGTGTCACCCAGGAGCAGGGCGCCGCGCTCATCGCGCAGGAGGGCGCGTCGGTCACCATCGACCTGCAGGGCCTGGTCGAGGACCGCACCACGTACAACGTGATCGCCGAGACCCAGACCGGCCGGCACCGCAACGTGGTCATGGCGGGTGCGCACCTCGACAGCGTCGGCGACGGCGCCGGCATCAACGACAACGCCACCGGCAGCGCCGCGCTGCTGGAGACCGCGCTGAAGCTCGGCGGCTCGCCGAGGGTGAACAACGCGGTGCGGTTCGCCTGGTGGGGTGCCGAGGAGCACGGCCTGGTCGGTTCGACGTACTACGTGCAGAACCTGACGTTCGAGGAGCAGCTGGACATCGCGCTGTACCTGAACTTCGACATGATCGGCTCGCCGAACGCCGGCTACTTCATCTTCGACGGCGACGACTCCGACGGCGAGGGTGCCGGTCCCGGCCCGTACGGCTCGGCGCAGATCGAGGCGGCGTTCGCGAACTACTTCGACGCGGTCGGCCAGCCGACCGAGGGCACGGACTTCAACGGCCGCTCGGACTACGGCGAGTTCATCCTGAACGGCATCCCGGCAGGGGGCCTGTTCACCGGTGCGGACGGCGTGAAGACCGAGGAGCAGGTGGCGAAGTGGGGCGGGGTCGCGGGCCAGACCTACGACCCGAACTACCACACCGCGCAGGACAACCTCGGCAACGTCGACCGGGTGGCGTTCGCCCGCATGTCCGACGGCGTGGCGTGGGTGATCGGTACCTACGCGACGTCGACGGAGGACGTGAACGGCGTCCCGCCGCGCAAGGCCCGGGCGAAGACCCGCATGGCGGAGAAGCGCGCGATGTCGGCCGAGGTCGCGTCCGACCCGCACTCCGAGGTGCTCTGAGAGAACGACCATGAACGGCGCTTCCCCCGGCTTTCGCCGGTCGGGGGCGCCGTTCATGGCATCTCGGGGTCCGCTGCCGACCAGGCCGGCGTGGATCCCCGCCAGGCGTTGTTCGGGGCCCTGACGCGGGGATCAACATCGTCGAGGTGCGAGTGCACCCAAATCCCTGGCGCCGCTCCGCGTGGCGCGACCGGGACGAGATCTCTCGCTCAGCCGCGGGGTCGCAGCGAGCAGCGGCCCGCATGGTCGGTCTTCCGCAATGTCACCGCACCACCTGCCCTCTCCCGGCATTCGCGTGTTCCCGCCGTGCTTCCAGAATGCACCCGTGCCGGCGGCCTCACAACCCCCCCGACCTGGTGAAACACGCTGTCACTGTCCGAAACGAACCTCTGCCCACGCCGCTGGGCGCGCGGCCGATCTACCCTGATGGGGTGACCGAGGCCCAGGAACAGACGCGATGGCTGAGCCGGAGCGAGATGCGCGCCTGGCGTGCTTACGTGATCGGCAGCGAGCTGCTGCGCAAACAGCTCAACCGCGAACTCCAGGACGGCCACGGTTTGGCCCTGGCCGACTACGAGGTCCTGGTCCGCCTGTCCGAGCCAGAAGGCCGCCGCATGCGCATGGCCCAGCTGGCGAGCGAGGTAGCAAGCTCGAAAAGCCGCCTCTCCCACCAGATCTCCCGCCTGGAAGCAGCCGGCCTGGTCCAACGAGTCGAATGCGGCGACGACGCGCGCGGGGTGTTCGCCGAACTGACCGAGGCCGGCATGACCCGCCTCCGCACCACAGCGCCAACACACGTGGACGGCGTCCGCAGCCACCTGATCGACCTGCTCACGGAGGAGGACCAGGCAGCCCTGGCCGCGATCTTCGAACGCGTCCTGGAACACCTCGACGAGCTGGAGGCCTAGCCCGCTACCCTGCACCGGTAGGGAGGCGTGGCAGAGCGGCCGAATGCACCTGTCTTGAAAACAGGAGACCTTCACGGGTCCGGGGGTTCAAATCCCTCCGCCTCCGCAGCTGTGACCAGGCAAAACTGCTGTGAGGCCGAACGCAGTGTCAGCTTCGCTATCGTGCGCAGTCTCAATCACAGCCTCAACTGTGGCGGGGCCGTTCGGCGGGAGTGCTGGTTCCCTCCAGGAGGCCCCGCCCTTACGGCATCGTCTCCCTTCCGCTCC
The DNA here is from genome assembly GCA_036259595.1 of Actinophytocola sp. Classification (GTDB taxonomy): domain Bacteria; phylum Actinomycetota; class Actinomycetes; order Mycobacteriales; family Pseudonocardiaceae; genus Actinophytocola. The sequence goes on along the minus strand of DATABL010000122.1, from coordinate 2,021 downwards.
TCACGTCGGCGCGCGGCTCCGTGAGCTTCCTGTCAACCCTCGGGCCCGGACGCCACGCTGGTGTTCTAGTACTACAGCGGCAGTGTGGGATGTTTGGCGCGTTGTCGCTGGTAGTGGCTGCGGCGGGCGCGGGTTTGGTGTCGTCGCCAGTCTGACCAGTGGTCGGTGTGTGTCTGTGGGTGTGTGGGGTGGGTCATGGTGTGGGCGGTGACGGCGAGGAACGCAGCTGCGAGCATGGGACAGGGTGATGTGTCGATACCAGGCGTCGTAGCGACGAACCTGGTAGTGGTCGAGCCCGGTCTCGTTCTTGGCGAACTGGAAGGTTTCCTCCACTGCCCAGCGAGATCCGGCGACCCGGACAAGTTCGGTCAGCGGTACGGGACGGGTGGTGTGGCAGATGTAGTAGGCCAACTCGGTGGGTTTGCTGATCGACCGGCGTACCAGTAGCAGGTGCTCATCGGCGCCGGAATCCAGCAGCAGCCAGTCATACCAGCGGTGGCCCTTGCTGCCTTGCCCGGCGGAGAGGCGGTGCCAGCCTTTACGGAGTGCGTTGCGGGCCAGCTCATCAGCGCGCGCGGGTCCGGCCGGGGGTGGTGAACCGTCGGTCGCAGGACACGGCCATGACGTAGTTGAGACCGCGTTCTTCCAGTCATGCCCGCAATCCGGGATGTCGCCGTATGTCTCGTCACCAGCCCACCTCGGCACGCGAAACGCCCTGCGACCAGCGCGAACACATCGTCAAATCCAGCCTGCCACCGCGCGAGACGATCCTCAACTACAGTCCATGACGCGGCCACCGCGTCTTCTTCGAGACCCAACACACCCTGAAGTTGATCACGCGGTGGCCGTCCTCATGATCACGGCCCCGACCAAGATCTCACACTGCGGCTGTCGTACTAGTTTCCGTTGTTGCCGAGATGGCTGGCGGCACTGTCGGCGTCTCATGCACGTTGCGTGACAGTGCTCGACCAACTGGGTGGTACGCGATTGACCTGATACGTCGTCGGATGTCCATTGTCGCCATGTACTACAGAGGGTTGCGACAAGAGTTGGCTAACTGCGAAAAATGAGGGAATTCCGTCCCATATTGACCGGGCGAACTATATGCCTGGTATTGCCGGCAACCGGGTCGGGGACTTTGTTGAAGATCCATATGGGGGTTACAAGTTGAACAGAGTATTGGTAGCGCTGTGCTCAGTATTCATGACGATTATGACCATGTTTATCTCATCTGCTGGCACGGCGTCCGCCGCTTCCAAGCCAGTGAGTAGCGGTGACGCCGCTAGATCGACCGAGTGTCTCGACATGGCAAAGGCGGCACAACTAAGTCAGTGGTTCTGCGTCGGCGGAAACGTGTTCGATGCTCGAACCGGAGAACAAAAATCGGACAATCCTGTCGTGCGTCAGCGCGAGTCTGCTCAAGCATCCATCGCCGCTGACGATTATGACTTCTGGTGCGAGGACCAGGTGATCTGCGACAGGCAGATCAGCACCTATATCATGGAAACTAAAGCGAACTACGAATGGGGGGGTGACGGATAGTAACGGAGTCTACACGCGCATGGGCTTGTTCGATGCCGTGATACGGGTGAATCTGGAGGGGCGGACCGCGCGAGACAAGCAGACCTTGATCTGGGATTACGGCCCGGCGCTCTACTATCCACGAGTGTGGGTCAACTGCTTCGAAGAACTCGACTGGGAGCCAGACCTCGGGTGCGGTGAACACAACGGCGGCACTGGTGTGTACATCCACTCCACTAGTTACCGATGGGACGGCCCGCTCATTAAAGGCGAGCAGCTGGTCAATTCCAACGAATATTATCTTCAGTACAACGCGGAAGTTCGCCCGGCAGGCTATAACACGATGCGCATGCCATATTTCGAGACCCCGTATTTCAACTGCTACGGCGGCGCGAACTCGTGGTGCTATTTCCCCTGATAGAGTCTGCGACGACAGCGAATCGTGCTAACGTCGGAGTACGGAGATAACCGTCGTGGGGGGGGGGGGGGGGGGGGGGGGG
>DATABL010000121.1:0-22029 GCA_036259595.1 Actinophytocola sp. | reverse complement strand
CGCGGGTCCCGCCGCGTCGGATCCCTGAGGCGGGGGGCACCCTGGGATTCCGGGCGGGGTACGGCTCGGCAGGGGAGACGAGCCGTACTGCTGCCCTCTCGGATCAGGGAGTGCGTGGGAGCTGATCCGGTAGGGCGCTGTCAACCTGTCAGAAGTCGGGCGGCTACACAAGGCCACGGGCTACTTGGCGCAGGGACAACTGCGTTCCGTAGGTAACTATTTGATGACGGTACTACCGCAAAAGACAACTACGTGTGTTTTCGGCCCTCTGTCTTCCCCCGAATGGGTGCTACTCCATTCTCTTGCGCGATCTGGCACGCTTTCCACCATGGCTGGATCGATGCACCCGATCGGAACCCTCGTGCTGCTGCGCCACGGCCAGAGCACCTGGAACGCGGAGAACCTGTTCACCGGCTGGGTGGACGTGCCCCTCTCGGAACAGGGGATGACCGAGGCCCGGCGCGGCGGTGAGCTGATGCGCGAGGCCGACCTGCTGCCCGACGTGGTGCACACGTCGCTGCTGCGCCGCGCGATCACCACGGCGAACGTGGCCCTGGACGCGGCCGACCGGCACTGGATCCCCGTGAAGCGGGACTGGCGCCTCAACGAGCGGCACTACGGGGCGCTGCAGGGCAAGAACAAGAAGCAGACCCTGGAGCAGTTCGGCGAGGAGCAGTTCATGCGCTGGCGCCGGTCGTACGACACGCCGCCGCCGGCGATCGAGCCCGGGAGCGAGTACAGCCAGGACACCGACGTCCGGTACGCCGCGCTCGGCGACACCGCGCCGCTGACCGAGTGCCTCAAGGACGTGGTCGCGCGGATGCTGCCGTACTGGGAGGGCGAGGTCGTCCCGGACCTGCGCGCCGGCCGGACGGTGCTGCTGGCCGCCCACGGCAACTCGCTGCGCGCGCTGGTCAAGCACCTCGACGGCATCTCCGACACCGACATCGCCGGCCTGAACATCCCGACCGGGATCCCCCTGCGCTACGACCTGTCCGAGGACCTCGAGCCCCTCAACCCCGGCGGCACCTACCTCGACCCGGAAACCGCCGAGAAGGCCGCCGCCGCGGTGGCCAACCAGGGCCGCTAGACCAGGCCGAGCTCGCGGGCGCGGACGCCGGCCTGGAAGCGGGAGTCCGCGCCCAGGGCGGTCATCAGCTCGGCGACCCGCCGGCGGTACGTGCGCACGCCCAGCCCGAGCGCCCGCGCCGCCGTCTCGTCCTTGCACCCGGACGCCAGGAACTCCAGCACCCGCGGCGCCAACGCGCGCAGCTCCGCGGTCTGCGCGTCGTACACCGCCAGTTCGGTCGCGCCCCGCCAGGCCGCCTCGAACAGTGACCGCACGCCGGCCACCACGTCCGGCAGTGGGATCACGCTGTAGTTGCGGATCCCCGCTGACGTGTCGCCGGCCAGGATCGCGATGCGACCGTCCAGGATGATCGTCTCGTTGATCTCGTCCGTCGTGATGCGGATGTCGGCTCCGACCGCGCGGCTGTCCGCCAGGCCCTTGGCCGCCCTCGGGTCGAGCACCACGCCGGGCCGGTAGATCTTGCGGACCCGCGACCCGCCCGCCCGGTGCGCGGCGATCTGGGCGGCCACCGCCGTGCTGGCGAACCGGTGTGTGGTGACCCAGGTGTTCAGGTCGTTGGCCGCGCAGTCGAGCCGGGTCGCGGACGCGAACAGGTGCGCGGTGCGGGCGAACAGCTCCTCCTCGCCGCGCACCACGGCGACCTGCCCGGTCAGCTCCATGCCCCAAGTCTTCCCGAACCGCAAGCCCGTGGCCACGTCCGGCAGGAAGTTGCCGATCCGAGCGCGCCGCCAGCCGCCGCAACAGGCTGGAGACATGAACACCATCACCGCAGCCGACTCCGGCACCTGGCAGCTCGGTGACCGCACCGTCAACCGGCTCGGATTCGGCGCCATGCGACTCCCCATGGCCGGCCATGACGGCGCCGACCGGGACCGGGGGACCGCCATCGCCGTGCTCCGCCGGGCCGTCGAGCTCGGCGTCAACCACATCGACACCGCCGCCTTCTACTTCTCCGCCCGCCGCTCCGCCAACGAACTGATCAACACCGCGCTCGCGCCCTACCCGGACGACCTGGTGATCACCACCAAGGTCGGCCCCGGCCGCGACCCGTCCGGCACCTTCCTGTTCGCCACTCCCGAGCAGCTGCGCGGCCAGGTCGAGGAGAACATCCGCCAGCTCGGCCGCGACCACCTTGACGTGGTCAACCTGCGCCTCGGCGACACCCTCGACCGCGGTGCCGGCCCGCTCGCCGACTGGTTCGGCGTGCTCGCCGACCTCCGCGGCGAGGGCCTGATCCGCCACCTCGGCATCTCCAACATCGGCCCGGAGCACCTCACCGAGGCACTGGCGATCGCGCCCGTGGTCTGCGTGCAGAACCAGTACGGCCTCACCAGCCGTCGTGAGGACGACGCCCTCGTCGACCTGTGCGCGGAGCACGGCGTCGCGTTCGTGCCGTTCTTCGCCGTCGGCGGCGGCCCCGTGCCCGGCCGGACCGACGACGCCGACGCCCTCGGGGAGGTGGCGAAGGAGCTCGACGCCACCCCGTCCCAGGTCCGGCTGGCCTGGACCCTGCACAAGGGCCCGCACGTGCTCGCCATCCCCGGCACCGGCGACCCCGCGCATCTCGAGGAGAACGTCGCCGCCGGTGCGCTGCGGCTCACCGACGACCAACTGGCCCGTTTGGACACGATCGGGTGAACTCAGCCTGACCGCAGAACGAACAAGACCCGCGTAGGTGTCACGACGATCACCGAAAGGGGCCCGCGACTGGTCCACACCACCCCTGACCTGCTTACGATTCGCGCGTGACCGACGTGGTCTGGATCCTCCCGACAGCCGGCGCGCTGCTGGTCGGCCTCCTCCTCGGCTTCGTCGCCGGGAAGCGGCGGCGGCCGGCGGCGCAGCGGCCGGCCGGACCGTCCATCTCGGTCCTGGTCCAGCGGCTGGTGCAGTCCTCGCACAACGCCATCGTGATCCTCAACGAGTTCGGCGACGTCGTGCAGCACAACCCGCGCGCGGTCGAGCTGGGCGTGGTCCGCGACCGCCGGGTGGACACCCGCACGAAGAAGGCCGCCGAGCTGGTCCTGGAGACCGGCGAGCCGGTCGAGATCGAGCTGTCCCCGGCGCAGCGCGGCGTCCAGCTCGGCCGCGGCCCGGAGGCCGTGCGCGGCGAGATCCGCCCGCTCGGCGATCGCTTCCTCGCCGTCGACGCCGCCGACGAGTCCGAGGCCGTCCGCCTCGAGGCCACCCGCCGCGACTTCGTCGCCAACGTCAGCCACGAGCTGAAGACCCCGGTCGGCGCGATGGCCCTGCTCGCCGAGGCCGTCCTGGACGCCGCCGACGACCCGGACGCCGTCCGCCGCTTCACCACCAAGGTCCTGCACGAGGCCACCCGCCTCGGCACCCTGGTCACCGAGCTGATCGCGCTGTCCCGGCTGCAGGGCGCCGAACGGCTCCCCGAGCTCAACGCGGTCGAGATCGACGGCGTCGTCCGCGACGCCCTGTCCCGCGCCCAGCTCGCCAGCGAGTCCACCGGCATCGCCATCGCCACCGACGCCGACAGCTGCCTGATCGTCGAGGGCGACCGGACCCTGCTGGTCACCGCGCTCGCGAACCTGCTGGACAACGCGGTCGCCTACTCCCCGCCGGGCAGCCCGGTGTCGATCAGCCGCCGCCAGGTCGGCGGGTACGTCGAGATCGCGGTCACCGACCGCGGCATCGGCATCCCCGCCGACGAGCAGCAGCGTGTCTTCGAGCGGTTCTACCGCCTGGACAAGGCCCGCTCCCGCGCCACCGGCGGCACCGGCCTCGGCCTCGCGATCGTCAAGCACGTCGCCGCCAACCACGGTGGCGAGGTCAAGCTGTGGAGCCGACCGGGCACCGGCTCCACGTTCACCCTCCGCATCCCCGCCCACACCAACGGATCACACCCAGGAGAACAGCCGTGACGCCCCTTGCGTCAACCTTTGATCAAGCTGAGTGCTGCTCAACCGCGCCTCAGGGGACCGTGACGCGAACCAGCCACGAGTACGTGACCGAACAGAGCCTTTGTTCTCCAACGCAACCAACGCATAAAATTTCGGGGAGGCGGGCATGACCAGGGTGCTCATCGTCGAGGACGAGGAGTCCTTCGCCGACCCGCTCGCGTTCCTGCTGCGCAAGGAGGGCTTCACCGCCGCCGTCGCGGCCACCGGCCAGCAGGCGCTCGACGAGTTCGACCGCAACGGCGCCGACATCGTGCTGCTCGACCTGATGCTGCCCGGGATGAGCGGCACCGACGTGTGCCGGGCGCTGCGCCAGCGCTCCACCGTCCCGGTGATCATGGTGACGGCCCGGGACAGCGAGATCGACAAGGTCGTCGGCCTGGAGATCGGCGCCGACGACTACGTCACCAAGCCCTACTCCGCCCGCGAGCTGATCGCCCGCGTCCGCGCGGTGCTGCGCCGCGGCGGCGAGACCGCCGACGGCGAGCTGCTGCCCCAGGTCCTGGCCGCCGGCCCGGTGCGGATGGACGTCGAGCGGCACGTGGTCACCGTGGACGGCACCGAGATCCCGCTCCCGCTCAAGGAGTTCGACCTGCTCGAGTACCTGCTGCGCAACGTCGGCCGGGTGCTCACCCGCGGCCAGCTCATCGACCGGGTGTGGGGCGCGGACTACGTCGGCGACACCAAGACCCTCGACGTCCACGTCAAGCGGCTGCGCTCGAAGATCGAGCCCGACCCGGCCTCGCCGCGGCACCTGGTGACCGTGCGTGGCCTGGGCTACAAGTTCGAATCGTAGGGAAAGCCTTCCCGGATCGCGACCTACCGGTAACCTAGCCCCCCGTGCGCCTCGGGGTGTTAGACGTCGGTTCCAACACCGTCCACCTGCTTGTCGTGGATGCGCATCGCGGCGCGCACCCGATGCCGGCCAGCTCGGAGCGCACCGTGCTGCGCCTCGCCGAGCGGCTCACCCCCGAGGGTGACCTGTCCGACGAGGGCGCCGAGGACCTGGTCCGCACGGTCGCCGCGGCCCGGCGGTCGGCCGACGAGCTGGGCTGCGCCGACCTCATCGCGTTCGCCACCTCCGCCGTCCGCGACGCCGGCAACGCCGCCGACGTGCTCGCCCGGGTCCGCGACGAGACCGGCGTCGAGCTGGCGGTCCTCTCCGGCGCCGACGAGGCGCGGCTCACGTTCCTCGCCGCCCGCCGCTGGTACGGCTGGTCGGCGGGCCAGCTGCTGGTCCTCGACATCGGCGGCGGCTCGCTGGAGATCGCGATGGGCGTCGACGAGGAGCCCGACTACGCCAAGTCGCTCCCACTCGGCGCGGGACGGCTCACCCGGGAGCGGTTCACCGGCGACCCGCCCACCCGCGACGAGGTCACCGGCACCGCCGACTGGCTGGCCGACCAGCTCGCCCCGGTGGCGAAGAAGCTGGCCAAGCAGGGCCGGCCGGACCGGGTGGTCGGCACCTCGAAGACGTTCCGGTCGCTGGCCAGGCTGACCGGCGCCGCGCCCTCCTCCGCCGGGCCCCGGGTGCGCCGGGTGCTCACCGAGGTGGGGCTGCGGCAGCTGATCGCGTTCGTGTCCCGGATGCCGGCCGCCGACCTCGCCGAGCTGGAGGGGGTGAGCGCGAGCCGGGCCCCGCAGCTGGTCGCGGGCGCGCTCGTGGCGCAGGCCACCATGCACGCGGTCGGGCTGCCCGAGTTGGAGATCTGCCCGTGGGCGCTGCGCGAGGGCGTCATCCTGCGGCGGCTGGACCGGACCAACGGCGAGGATTCGTGATGCCCATAATGATGGCTGTCCGGATCGACCCGCGTCGATTCCCTGGACGATCGGCTGGACGATTCGCCCGGTGCCGGGCACGGTGGAGTCAATGAGTCACGAAGGCGGACCCGAGCCGACTCAGCGGACAGTCGCTGAGCTGCTCGCCAAGTACGGTCAGGAGACGGGCGAACGCGCGCCCCGTCGCCGCCGTCGGCGCGCCGAGGACGTGGAGGACACCGGCGCGCAGGCGATCATCGAACGCGTGATGTCGGAGAGCGGCGAGCTGCCCGCGATCCGCGAGGACACCCCCCGCCCCGAGCGCACGTCGCACCGCCAGCAGCGCACCGAGTTCCAGCGCCCCGTCGAGCCGCCCCCGCGCCGCCGCCAGCAGCCGCCGCCGAGCGCCGGCCCGCCGACCGTGGCCACCCCCGGCCCGCTGGCCGGCCCGCCGTCCTCGCCACCACCACCGTCGTCCCCGCCGTCCTCGCCCCGGATGCCGGCCGTCGCCCAGCCGCCCGAGTCGACCCGGCCGGTGCGCGGCGACCGCCCGACCGGTCCGCAGCCCCCCGCCCGGCAGACGCCGCCGACACCGCCGCCGACACCGCCGCCGCCGACGCGTCGCCAGCAGCCGTCCGGGCAGCTGCCCACGCCGCCCCAGCAGTCGCAGCCGCTGCCGAAACCGCAGCAGCAGCCCTCCCAGCAGCTGCGCAAGCCCCCGTCCGGCCCGCCCCCGGGCCAGCGCAGCGGGGTGCAGCCGTCGCTGCGCTCGAGGCTGGACGGCGACGCATCCCCGCCGCAGCCCCCGACGCAGATGCTCCCGCCGGCACCGCCGCCGGAGCCGATGACCGAGGAGCTGCCCCGGGTCCCGACCTACCCGGCGATGGAGCCGGCGGTCGACCTGCGCCGCCCCGGCCAGGACAGCCGCACCCGGCTCACCCCCGCGGTGCCCCCGCCCGACCCGTACTCGTCCGGCCCGCAGCCGCGGGTCCCCGACCGCGAGGACGACTACGGCGCCTACCCGAACCGCGACTTCGACCCCGACTTCGACCCCGACTACGGCACCGACTACGACCAGGGCTACGGCGACCAGGGCTACGGCGGCGACCTCGGCCGCGAGCTGGACGGCGACCTCGACGGTGGCATCGGCAGCCCGGCGGCCGACGGCGACCGCGCCTACGACGACCTCGACACCGACCTCGACACCGACCTCGAGGACGACCGGGACCTCCCGGACGAGGACGACGAGTCGGAGGCGGACGACGGCTCCCGCTCGGCACTGCGCGAATGGCTGATCATGGCCGGCCAGCTGGCGCTCGGCGTGCTCGGCGGCGCCGCCGTGTGGCTCGGGTTCAACTGGCTGTGGGGCGCGCTGCCGCAGGCCGCGCTGGTGGTGGCGCTCGCGGTGATCGCCGGCATGGTGTTCATCGTGCGCAAGATCCGCCGCGCCGAGGACCTGCAGACCACGGTCTACGCGGTGCTCGTCGGCCTGCTCGCCACGGTCTCCCCGGCCGCGCTGCTGCTGCTGAACCGCTGACCGGCGTGATCAGAGTCGGGGTCTCCACCGCGTCGGTGTGGCCGCAGACCGCCACCAGCGCGTTCCAGCTCGCCGCCGAGCTCGGCTACGACGGCGTCGAGGTGATGGTCTGGGCCGACCCGATCAGCCAGGACCCGGCCGCGCTGCGCCGCCGCTCCCGGCAGACCGGGGTGCCGGTGCTCGCCGTGCACGCACCGTGCCTGCTGATCACCCAGCGCGTCTGGTCGCCGAAGCCGGAGGAGCGGCTGCGCCGGTCGGTCGAGGCCGCGCGGGACCTGGACGCGCCGACCGTCGTCGTCCACCCGCCGTTCCGCTGGCAGAAGCGCTACGCCGACGGGTTCGCCGAGCTCGTCGCGGAGCTGGAGGAGGAGAGCGGCGTCGCGATCGCGGTGGAGAACATGTTCCCGGTGCGCCGCTTCGGCCGCGAGGTCTCGGCGTTCCACCCGTCGATCGACCCGACCGAGGTCGGCCACCGCAACTACACGCTCGACCTGTCGCACACCGCCGCGGCCGGCGCCGACGCGCTGACGCTCGCCAAGCGGATGGGCGACGGCCTGACCCACCTGCACCTGGCCGACGGCACCGGCGCCCCGCGCGACGAGCACCTGGTGCCGGGCCGGGGCGGGCAGCCGTGCGACCAGGTGTGCGAGTGGCTCGCCCGGCGGGGCGGCACCGCGCAGGTGATCGTGGAGATCAACACGCGGCGGGCCCGCGGCCAGGCCGAGCGGGCCGACGACCTGGCCGAGGCCCTGCTGTTCGCCCGGCAGCACCTCGACCGGCGCGCACCGTAGAGTCACGCCTGCGAGGCGCCCGCCGGATGGGGCGGGCGTCCGAGGTGTGCGTGGAATGGGAGCGTTCGTGAACCCGCTACGTAGCTTGATCCTGGCCGCGGCCGGCAACGACGTGATCCGTCGTGCCGTCGCGACCGCACCGGTGAGCCGGGACGTGGTGCGCCGGTTCGTGGCCGGCGAGACCACGGCCGACGCGATCGGCGTGACCAGGAAACTGGCCGACGCCGGTCTCACGGTCACCCTGGACTACCTGGGCGAGGACACCACCGACGAGGCCCTCGCCGACCAGACCGTGCACGCGTACGTCGAGTTGCTGGACGCGCTGCACGCCGACGGGCTCGCCGACCGGGCCGAGGTCAGCGTCAAGCTGTCCGCCGTCGGCCAGCTGCTCGACGAGCGGCTGGCGCTGGACAACGCCGCGCGGATCTGCGCGGCCGCGCAGCGGTGCGGCACGACCGTGACGCTGGACATGGAGGACCACACCACGACCGACTCGACCCTGCGCGTGCTGGCCGAGCTGCGCGGCACCTACCCGTGGGTGGGCGCGGTGCTCCAGTCGTACCTGCACCGCACGGTCGAGGACTGCGTCCGGCTCGCCGGGGCGGGCTCGCGGGTGCGGCTGTGCAAGGGCGCGTACGCCGAGCCGGCCGAGGTGGCGTTCCAGGACATGCACGAGGTGAACCTGAGCTACGTGCGGTGCGTGAACGCGCTGCTCGCCGGCGAGGGCTACCCGATGTTCGCCACCCACGACCCGCGGCTGGTGCCGATCGTCGACACCAGGGCGGAGTTCCACGGGCGGAAACCGGGCAGCTTCGAGTTCCAGATGCTGTACGGGATCCGGCCCGACGAGCAGCGCCGGCTGGCGGGGCTCGGGCACACCGTCCGGGTGTACGTGCCGTACGGGGTGCAGTGGTACGGCTACCTCATGCGCCGGCTCGCCGAACGACCCGCGAACACCGCGTTCTTCCTGCGTGCGTTGACCTCCCGCGCCTGACGGCCGCGTTCGCTAACGCAATTCGATCAAGATCGACCCGACGTGGCAGGCTAATAATCATGAGCAGTCTTGCGGGCGAGGCCCGCGGCGGGCCCGGTTCGTCCGTCGGCCCGTTCACCGCGGCCTCCAGGGTCCGTTCGCTCGGGGACGGCACCTTCACCGCGGATCTCGGCAGCACGTGGACCGTCGGCGGCAAGCCGCACGGCGGGTTCCTGCTCGCCCTGCTGGCCAGGGCGGCGGTCGCCTCCGCCGGCTCGGGCTCCCCGGTCGCCGACCCGCTGTCGGTCAGCGCGCAGTTCCTCCGCGCGCCGGAGGTCGGCCCGGTGCTGTTACGGACCGACGTCCGCAAGGCCGGCCGGCAGGCGACGGTGGTCTCGGTGCACCTGGAGCAGCGCGGCCAGCCGTGCGTGGAGGGCGTGGTCACCACCGGCCGGCTGCCGCGGGAGCGGGCGGCCTGGTCGGACCTGCCCAACCAGCCGCCGGAGCCGCCCGGCAACGCCGTCGACCTGGCCACGCTGCCGATGGCGTCGGTGTTCAAGCTGACCGCCGGGTGCGACGTCCGCCTCGACCCCAACGGCGCCGGCTTCCTGCACGGCCACGTCGGCGACCCGCCCCGGCTGCGGCTGTGGGCGCGGCCGCGGGGCGAGCAGGTGGACCCGATGTTCGCGCTGCTCGCCGGCGACGTGTCGATGCCGGTGACGTTCAACCTGGGCCGCTTCGGCTGGTCGCCGACGGTGCAGCTGACCGCGCTGCTGCGCTCCCGCCCGGCCCCCGGCTGGCTGCGCATCCAGATGGACTGCAAGGCCGTGCACGGCCCCTGGTTCGACGCCGACGCCACCGTCGTGGACGCGACCGGCCGCCTGGTCTGCCAGGCCCGCCAACTCGCCCTCTCGGCGAAACCCCAGCCGGCCTGACCCGACCCCGGCGCTCGCCGTGGGAGGCTTGGGCGCATGACTCACGCGCACAAGCCCGCCGTCGCCGTGCTCGGAGCGGGCAAGATCGGGGAGGCGCTGCTGTCCGGCCTGCTCACCGGCGGCCGGCGCGCGGACGAGCTGATGTTCACCGAGCGGCACCCGGAGCGGTCCGCGGAGCTGACCACCCGCTACGGCGTCCGCGGCGTCGACGTGGCCACCGCGGCCAAGGAGGCCGGGGTCCTCGTCGTGGCGGTCAAGCCGCAGGACATCGACCCCGTGCTCGACGAACTGGTGCCCGTCGTCACCGCGGACACCCTCGTCGTCTCGCTGTGCGCGGGCCTGCCGACCGCGCTGTACGAGCGCCGGCTGCCAGAGGGCGTCCCCGTGGTGCGGGTGATGCCGAACACCCCGATGGTCGTCGGCGAGGCGATGAGCGCGATCTCACCCGGCCGGCACGCCACGGGCGAGCACCTGGCCGTCGTCGAGGAGGTGCTGGCGACCGTGGGGACCGTGGTGCGGGTGCCCGAGTCGCAGCAGGACGCGGTCACCGCGCTGTCCGGCTCCGGGCCGGCGTACTTCTTCTACCTGGTCGAGGCCATGATCGACGCCGGCATCCTGCTCGGGCTGCCGCGCGCGGTGTCCGAGAAGCTGATCATCCAGTCGGCGGTCGGGGCGGCGTCGATGCTCGCGCGGACCGGCGAGCACCCGGTGACGCTGCGGGAGGCGGTCACCTCGCCGGCGGGGACGACGATCATGGCCATCCGCGAGCTGGAGAACCACGGCGTGCGGGCCGCGCTGCTCGCCGCGATCGAGGCCGCGCGGGACCGGTCGGCGGAGCTGGGTCGCGCGCACGAGCCAAAATAGTCGGTCCACGCCGTCGCATCAGTCACACCAGTCCCGCTACCCTCGGGTGAAGCACGTGCGTGTCGATACCGCCCGGTGGGGAAGCCGAGCGGCGCGACGCGTGTCGAAGGGCTGGTGATGATGCCGGCGAACGCGAACGACCCCGAACATCCCCCTGGGCTCGCGCAGGTGCGGTTCCTGACCGTCGCCGAGGTGGCGACCGTGATGAGGGTGTCGAAGATGACCGTGTACCGCCTGGTGCACAACGGTGAGCTGCCCGCGGTGCGGGTCGGCAAGTCGTTCCGGGTACCGGAGAAGGCGGTGAACGACTACCTGCACAGCGCCTACTTCGACGCCGGCTGAAAGGCCGGCGGACGCGGCGGGTAACCTTGACGAACGTTGTGCCTGGTTTCCTCGAGCGCGTCCGTGACCTCACCGGTCGAGTGGTCGTTGCCGCTCCAGGCAAGATCGACCACCGACTACAGTGAAGGATCCGCATGGGCTCGGTCATCAAGAAGCGCCGCAAGCGCATGTCGAAGAAGAAGCACCGCAAGCTTCTGCGCAAGACGCGGGTGCAGCGTCGCAAGCTGAAGAAGTAGCCACCCCCGAGTCCCCCGTTCCGCGAGTCGTGAGCGGGGGACTCGTGGTTGGTCAGGCCAGGCGGTCCCGCCTGCGGTAGGCGAGGCCGGCGGCCACGGCGCCCGCGACCGCGCCGGCGCCGAGCACCGACGGGACGCCGATCTTCGCGGCCTTGCGGCCGGTGCGGAAGTCGCGGATCTCCCAGCCGCGCTTGCGGGCCGCCTCGCGCAGGGCGCCGTCCGGGTTGACCGCCACCGCGGTGCCGGCCACCGACAGCATCGGCACGTCGTTCGACGAGTCCGAGTACGCCGTGCAGCGCCGCAGGTTCAGGCCCTCGCGTGCGGCCAGCGCGCGCACCGCGTGCGCCTTCGCCGGGCCGTGCAGCATCTCGCCGACCAGCCGCCCGGTGTAGACGCCGTCCTCGCTCTCCAGCACCGTCCCCAGCGCACCGGTGAGGCCGAGCCGGCGCGCGATGATCGTCGCCAGGTCGACGGGCGTCGCCGTCACCAGCCACACCCGCTGGCCCGCGTCCAGGTGCATCTGGGCGAGCGTGCGCGTCCCCGGCCAGATCTTGTCCGCCATCAGCTCGTCGTAGATCTCCTCGCCGAGCGTCATCAGCTCGGCCACCGAGTGCCCGGCCACGAACGACAGCCCGGACTCCCGGGCGTTGCGGATGCCGTCGTGGGTCTCCCGCCCGCCGATCCGGAACATCACCTGCTGCATCGCGAACTTCGCCAGGTCGGAGCTGGTGAAGAACTTCCGCGCGGCCATCCCCCGGGCGAAGTGGAAGATCGACGCGCCCATCATCATCGTGTTGTCGACGTCGAAGAACGCGGCCGCGGTGAGGTCGACCGGTGCCGGCCGGCCCGGCTCCTCGACCTCCGGCGTCGCCTGTTCGATCGCGACCGCGGCCTCGGCGGAGGCCTCGCCGGCCAGCGTCGCGAGCTGCTGCTCGAACTCCGGCTCCTTGTCACGGCCACGCCACAGGGCCACGGGTTTCGCCTCCGTGCATGTCGACCAGCTGTACTCGTACCGACAGCGTAGCGAGACCGCTCAGCCACCGATGTGGACGCCGGGGAGCCCGGGCAGCAGCGGCGGCACCTCCACCGGCGGCAACGGCAGCGGCAGCTCGACCGACGGCGGCGCCGACGGCGACGGACCCGCGGTGCCCGCGCGGGGCTCCTCGGCCGTCGGGTCGGGCAGCACGCTCGCCACGTCCGGCAGCGGCGGCAGCGGCGGCGTCCGCCGCTGCGTGGGCGGCTCGGTCCCGGCGGGCGGCGCCGGTGGGGTCGTCGGACGCGCGGTGCCGGACGTGTCCGGTCCGGTCGGGGCCGGACCGGAGCCGGACACCCGCTCGCAGGTCCCGGTCGCCGGCAGCGCCCCGACGTCGTCGAACGAACCCGAGGTGATCTGGTAGCAGTCCATCCTCGCCAGCAGCGCGTCCGCCCGGCCGGCGATCCGGCCCAGCAGGTTCAGCGACGCCGCCTCGCGCCCCCGCACGGGCGCGGGCAGCGCGACCCCGGTCAGCCGCGCCTCCTGCTGCCGCGCCCAGGCGCCCAGCAGCTCGAGCAGGCCGCCGTCCGCGCGGGTGGCGAGCGCGATCAGCTGCCGCGACCCGGCCGCGGCGTCGTTGTCGAAGTCGGTGAGCGCGGTGAGGTAGCTGCCGATCGGCGCGTCCTGCCCGGGATACCGGGTGGCGAGCGTCTCGATCTCGCTGATCCGCGCGCCGGCGAAGTCCAGGTGCTTGAGCGCCTTGGACTCGTCGCCGAACGTGAGCCCCAGCGACGCCGCCTCGCCGGTGCGTTTGAAGCCGTAGAGCGCGTCGCCCGGCAGCGCGTCCCGGGCGAGCAGCAGGCTCATCCCGGTCAGCGACCCGACCAGCGCGAGCACCGCCACCGCCGCGACGGCGAGCCGGCCACGCGCACCGGACAGGGCTCTGGCGGGGCGGTCTTCCCGCCCCCCTCCCCGGCTCGGCCCCCGGCGGCCGCGCGGCCCCCGACTTGCCCGCGCGACACGCCCGGAGGCGACCCGGTGGTGCTGGGGTCGCACCCGGTCACCGGATGCCGGTTCCGCCAGGCCGGCGAGGACGTGCTCGCGCATGCGGGCACGCTCGTCGGTGGTCGGTGCGGTCAGTGGGGCCAGCGCCGCGAGGGCCGACGCGACGGCGGCGCCGTCCTGCGTGGCGTCCTCGTCCGGCCGGTCCGGCTCGCTGCCCCTGTCCACATCCTGCTCCGGTCCTGATCCCGGAACCGAATCCCGGATCTCGTGTTGTGAACGAGCCGCGTGCACCCGGGTTACGGGCCCAGGCCTGGATTTCCGGCTCACCGCAGCTCCTCGGGCAGCAGCTGGGCCAGCCGGCGCACCGCCCGGTGCTGCAGCGCCTTCACCGCGCCCTCGCCCCGCGCCATCACCTGTGCGGTCTCCGCGACCGACAGGCCCTGCAGGAACCGCAGCACGATGCACTCGCGCTGGTCGTCGCCGAGCTGGCCGACGCACTCCAGCAGCGCCGAACGGGTCAGGTGGGACAGCACCAGTTGCTCGGGCCCCGCCTCGACCCGCTGCGAGTCGTCGATCTCGGCGGTGGCGACCTCGAGCCGGAACCGGCTCGACTTCACGTGGTCGAGCACGAGGTTGCGGGCGATGGTGACGAACCAGGCGCCGACGTCGCGGCCCTGGTAGCTGATCGAGGTGATCCGGCGCAGCGCGCGCAGGAACGTCTCGCTGGTGACGTCCTCGGCCAGCTCCCGGTTGCCGACCCGGAACAGGACGTACCGGAACACCACCTCCACGTACCGGTCGTAGAGCTGGGCGAACGCGGTCCGGTCGCCGTCCTGGGCGGCGTGCACGAGGTCCCACGAGCCGCCCGGATCCTGGCGCTCGAGGTCAGCCTCCACCGCGTCCCGTGGAACTGGGCGCACGGACGGCATCGAACTTCTCCCTCGCTACCGGGGCCTTGAGCAGCATACGTGTGGTTACTTCGTAGTAGGTAACGGTTGCGGGTGCCGGCCCGCCGGGTCCTCGACGTCCCCGACAGTGAGTCGTGCCACACTGCGGGAAGTTACGGGATCCGGGCGAGCAGATGCGGAGGTCCCCCCTGTGGTTGACGCGTCGAGGGCCAACGTCGCCGACCTGGTGGCCGAGGCGGCGGAGCGGGTGCCACGGCACGCCGCACTCGTCGACCAGGCCACCGGCCGGTCGCTGACCTGGCGGCAGGTGGACACCGTCGTCACCGCGTTCGCCGGCACCCTGCTGAAGGCAGGCCTGGTGCCGGGGGACCGGGTCGCGATCGTGTTGCCCAACGGCCCCGAGTTCGCCGTCGCGCTGTTCGGCGTGCTGCGCGCGGGCGGGATCGCGGTGCCGGTCGGCGTGCAGTCCCCGCCGGTCGAGCTGACCCGGGTGCTCGCCGACAGCGGCGCGGCCGTCCTCGTCGGCGCCGGCGCCGACACCGGCGCGTACGACGCGGGCACGATCCTCGCCCCGCCCGACCTGGACGCCGCCGCTGACGTCGAGCCGACCGCCGACGAGCCGCGCGGCGGCGAGGACGTCGCCGTGCTCTGCTACACCTCCGGCACCGCGGGGGTGCCGCGCGGGGTGATGCTCTCCCACCGGGCGCTGCTGTCCAACGTCGAGCAGTGCGCGGCGCTGCGGCCGGCGCCGGTGACCGCGACCGACCGGGTGCTGCTGGTGGTGCCGCTGTTCCACGCCTACGGCCTGGGCCCCGGCCTGCTGCAGGTCGCCGCGGCCGGCGCGACGGCGGTGCTGATGGAGAACTTCGGCGTCGAGCGCGCGCTGGAGACGTGTCTCGCGCACCGGGTGACGGCGCTGGTCGGCGTGCCCGCGATGTACCAGGCGTTCGCCGCGGTGCCGGCCGACCGGCTCGCCGAGGCGCTGTCCACCGTGCGGCTGCTGACCTCGGGCGCCGCGCCGCTGCCACCGGCGGTGCTGACCGCGATCCAGCACGCCACCGGCCTGAACGTGTTCGAGGGCTACGGCCTCACCGAGACCGGCCCGGTGCTGACCTCCACCCTGGTCGGCGGCTTCGCCAAGCCCGGCTCGGTCGGCCGCCCGTTACCCGGCGTCGAGCTGGTCCTGGTCGACTCCGACGGGCGGCCGGTCGGCACCGCGCCCGAGGAGGACGAGCCGGGCTGGTTCGACGAGGAGGACGCCGCGTCCGAGACCGGCCGGGTCGCCGCGCGCGGCCCGAACCTGTTCAGCGGCTACTGGCCCGACGGCGCGCACGGCCCGGACGACGACGGCTGGTTCCGCACCGGCGACCTCGGCTACCTCGACGCCGACGGCGACCTGCACCTGGTCGACCGGGCCAACGACCTGATCATCGTCAACGGCTTCAACGTGTACCCGAACGAGGTGGAACGGGTCCTCGGCGAGCTGGCCGGGGTGGCGGAGTCGGCCGCGGTCGGCGTGCCGGACGAGCGGACCGGCGAGCTGGTGAAGGCCGTGATCGTGCTCGCCCCCGGCGCGACGCTGACCGAGGACGCGGTCCGCGAGCACTGTGCCGAGCACCTGGCCCGGTTCAAGGTGCCGCGCGAGGTCGAGTTCGTCGACGCCCTGCCCCACGGCGTCACGGGCAAGGTTCGCCGGGCCAGGCTGCGCGGGTAACCTCACGCACGTGGTGACGGTGGTTGGCCGGCAGGGGTGTCACCTGTGCGAGGTGGCCGAGGCCGACGTGGCGCGGATCTGCGCCGAGCTGGGTGTCGAGTGGACGACCGTCGACGTGGACGCCGACCCGGACCTGCGTGCCGAGTACGGCGACTACGTCCCGGTCATCCTGATCGACGGTGCCGAGCACGGGTACTGGCGCGTCGAGGAGGACCGCTTCCGCGCGGCCCTCACCCGGTAATCAACCCGTAAGACCGATCCGGTTGCCGCCGCGCGCCGCGCGGGACGACCGTGGAGGGCGTGCAACTCGACACCCGACCCGTCGCGCGCCCGCCCGACCGGATGAGCCGCGGCCGCGCGGTCGTCGTCGCGCTGGTCTCGCTCGGCGCCGCGCTCACCGCCGGGCACCTGGTCGCCGGGTTCGTCGGCCCGCCCGCCTCGCCGTTCCTCGCCGTCGGGAACTGGGTGCGCGACCTGAGTCCGCACCCCGTCACCGAATGGGCCAAGGACACCTTCGGCACCGCCGACAAGCTGGTGCTGTTCCTCGGCGTGACGCTGGTGGTCCTGGGCTGCGCGGTCGCCGCCGGCCTGCTGTCCCGGGCCAGGGCCTGGCCGGGCCTGCTGGTCGCCACCGGGCTCGGCCTCGTCGGGTTCGTCGCCGTGCTCGGCCGCCCCGACCTCGGCCAGCTCGCCATCCTCGCGCCGGTCGCGAGCCTGCTGGCCGGCGTCGGCGTGTTCAACCTCCTGCACAAGCGGGCCGACCCGGTCACCAGCGGCGACCGCCGCGACTTCCTGCGCCTGTCGGCCGGCGTGGCGGTCGGCGCCGGCGTGCTCGGCGGCGTCGGCCAGGTGCTCGCCTCGCGGGTCGACGTCGAGGCGTCCCGGCGCGCGGTCGGCCGGCTGCGGGTCGCCGAGCCGGCACCGCCGATCCCGCCCGGCGCGGCCTTCCCCGGCACCGTGAGCTTCCTCACCGACAACCGCGACTTCTACCGCATCGACACCGCGCTGACCGTGCCCCGGATGACCGCGCGGGACTGGCGGCTGCGCGTGCACGGCATGGTCGACCGCGAACTGGAGCTCGACTTCGCCGCCGTCCGCGACCGCCCCCTGGTCGAGCGCCCGATCACGATGGCCTGCGTGTCCAACGAGGTCGGCGGCTCCCTGATCTCGACCGCGAACTTCATCGGCATCCCACTGCGCGACGTGCTCCTCGAGGCCGGCGTGCGGCCCGGGGCCGACCAGCTGCTGTCCACCAGCGTCGACGGCTTCACCGCCGGCAGCCCGGTCGAGGCGGTCCTCGACCCGGACCGCGGCGCCCTGCTGGCGATCGGCATGAACGGCGAGCCGCTTCCGGTCGAGCACGGCTTCCCGGCGCGCCTGGTGGTGCCCGGCCTGTACGGCTACGTCTCGGCCACCAAGTGGCTCACCGAGCTGAAGCTGACCACGTTCGCCGCCGAGCAGGGCTACTGGATCCCGCGCGGCTGGTCGGCCCGCGGCCCGGTGAAGACCCAGTCCCGGATCGACAGCCCCCGCGACGGCGACACCACCGGCACCTCGGTGACCGTCGCCGGCGTCGCCTGGGCCCCCGCGGTCGGCATCGACCGGGTCGAGGTCGGCGTGGACGGGCGCTGGCAGGACGCCGACCTCGCCACCGAGGTCGGCCGCAACACCTGGCGGATGTGGCGCGCGACCCTCGACCTCGAGCCGGGGGAGCACCGGATCGCCGTGCGCGCCACCGACCGCGACGGCGACACCCAGACCGACGCGCTCGCCCCGCCCGCCCCGGACGGCGCCACCGGGTGGCACACGATCACCGTCACCGCGGGGTGAGACCCCCTCTATCGAGGCGCGAGGCGGCCGGAGTAGACAGGGTGTGGAGGCGCCCGGAAACGCCCCTGGCCGGCGACTTTGTGCCTGCGTTCACAAGCGGCTACCGTTAGCACCATCCCAGGGGCGAGTCGTTCGAGGAGTAGCAGCGTGGCGCAGCGTGGCCAGTCCGACGCAGCCGGTAGAACACCCCGCGCGCCTGCCGAGAACGCGGCCGAGATCACCACCCCCATGCCGACCATCAACGGCAACGGCCTGCGTGACCGCGCCCGGGCCATCCCCGAGGCCGCCGTCGCCCGGCTCGCCGTCTACCTGCGCGTTCTCTCCGGGATGAAGGAGCAGGGCGTCGCCAGCGTGTCCAGCGAGGAGCTGTCGGCCGCGGCGGGGGTCAACTCGGCGAAGCTGCGCAAGGACCTGTCCTACATCGGCTCGTACGGCACCCGCGGCGTGGGCTACGAGGTCGAGGTGCTCATCGACCAGATCGAACGTGTGCTGGGGCTCACCCGCGAGCAGAGCGTGGCGGTCGTCGGCATCGGTAACCTCGGACACGCACTCGCCAACTACGGCGGCTTCCCAGGCAGGGGCTTCCCGGTGACCGCGCTGTTCGACGTCGACCCCGACCTGATGGGTGTTCCCGTCGGGGGGATCCCGGTCGACCACATCGACGACATCCCGACGATCTGCGCCGCCCGCGAGGTGACGATCGGGGTCATCGCCACCCCGCCGCCGGCCGCGCAGGCCGTGTGCGACCGGCTCGTGCAGGCCGGCGTCGAGTGCATCCTGAACTTCGCCCCGGTCGTGCTCCAGGTCCCGGAGACGGTCGAGGTCCGCAAGGTCGACCTCGCGGTCGAGCTGCAGATCCTGTCCTTCCACGTCGCCCGCCGCGCCGACCACGCCCCGGCCGCGGACGTGACCCCGGCCCAGCGGGTCAACGGGGCCCAGGCCAACGGGGTGGTGGTTCGCAGATGAGCGTCATCGTGGTCGGCCTCTCGCACCAGTCGGCGGACCTGCGCGTGCTCGAGCGCGCCACCGTGCCCGCCCACGGGGTGGGCAAGGTCCTCGACGAGCTGCTGCACCGCCCCAACGTCGTCGAGGCGACCGTGGTCAGCACCTGCAACCGGGTCGAGGTCTACGCGGTCGTCCAGGCCTTCCACGGCGGCCTCGCGGACATCGTCGGCGTGCTCGGCCGGCACTCCGGGCTGGACACCGCCGAGCTGTACGAGCACCTCTACGTGCACTACGCGGCCGCCGCCGTCGAGCACCTGTTCTCGGTCACCGCCGGGCTGGACTCCATGGTCGTCGGCGAATCGCAGATCCTCGGCCAGGTCCGCAACGCCTACGGCACCGCCCGCGAGGCCGGCACCGTCGGCCGCACCCTGCACGAGCTGGTGCAGCGTGCGCTGCGGGTCGGCAAGCGGGTGCACTCCGAGACCGGCCTGGACGCCGCCGGCGGTTCCGTGGTCTCCGAGGCCCTCGCCGACGCCGACCGGCTGCTCGACGGCCTCGCCGGCCGCACGGCGCTGCTCGTCGGCGCCGGCTCGATGGGCGGGCTCGCCGCCGCCGCGCTGCGCCGCGCCGGCATCGGCGAGATCGTCGTCGCCAACCGCACCGAGGCCACCGGCGCGCGGCTCGCCGAGCTGCAGCGCGCGGACGGCGTCCCGGCCACCGCGGTCGGCCTCGGCGACCTGGCCGAGCACATCGCCGCCGCCGACCTCGTGGTCGCCTGCACCGGCGCCACCGGCACCGTCGTCGAGCTGGACGCGGTCCGCCCGCGCACCCGGCCGCTGGTCGTCTGCGACCTCGGCCTGCCCCGCGACGTCGACGCCGCCGTCGGCGAGCTCGACCACGTCACGATCATCGACCTGGAGCACCTGCAGCGCCGGCTGACCGACTCGCCGAGCGGCCTGGACACCCGGCGCGCCGGCGAGATCGTCGCCGAGGAGGTCCGCGGCTACCTCGCCACCCAGCGCTCCGCCGAGGTCACCCCGACCGTCACCGCGCTGCGCCGCCGGGCCGCCGAGGTGGTCGACGCCGAGCTGCTGCGCCTGGACTCGCGGCTGCCCGAGGTGGACGCCCGGGTGCGCGGCGAGGTCGCCCAGACCGTGCGCCGGGTCGTCGACAAACTGCTGCACACGCCGACCGTGCGGGTCAAGGAGCTGGCCTCCGGCCCCGGCGGCGCCGAGTACGCCGAAGCGCTGCGCGAGCTGTTCGGGCTCGACCCGGCGGCGCCCGCCGCCATCACTGCGAAGACGAACACGACGGACGGTGAACACCGGTGACCCGCACGATCCGCATCGGCACCAGGGGCAGCGCGCTCGCACTCGCCCAGACCGGCACGGTGGCCGAGCAGCTGGAATCCGACGAGGTCAAGATCGAGCTGGTCACCGTCGAGACGCCCGGCGACCGCTCGTCCGCGCCGATCGCCGAGATCGGCATCGGCGTGTTCACCTCGGCGCTGCGCGACGCGCTCGCCGACGGCACGGTCGACGTGGCCGTGCACTCCTACAAGGACCTGCCGACCAAGCCCGACCCGAGGCTGTCGCTCGCCGCGGTGCCGCCGCGCGCCGACCCCCGGGACGCGCTGGTGGCCAGGGACGGGCTGACGCTCGGCGAGCTGCCGCCCGGATCCCGCGTCGGCACCGGCTCACCCCGCCGGGCCGCGCAGCTCCAGGCCCTCGGCCTGGGGCTCGAGATCGTGCCGATCCGCGGCAACGTGGACACCCGGATCCGCAAGGTGACCGACGGCGAGCTCGACGCGGTCGTGCTCGCCAGGGCCGGGCTCGCCCGGCTGGGCAGGCTGGGCGAGATCACCGAGGTGCTCGACCCGATCCAGATCCTGCCGGCCCCCGCGCAGGGGGCACTCGCGGTGGAGTGCCGGGTCGACGACGTCGACACCGAGCACCTCCTGCAGTCCGTCGTGGACGACGAAGCCACCCGGGTCGCGGTGGCCGCCGAGCGCGCCTTGCTGGCCGCGCTCGAGGCCGGCTGCAACGCCCCGGTTGGCGCTTTGGCCGACGTGGTCGAGGACCTCGACAGTGACGACAGGGTGGTACAGCGCCTGTCGTTGCGCGGGGTCGCGGCCGCTAACTGGACCGCCGACGGTGACCTCTCGGGGATCGCCGTCGACCTGTTGCGGGCCTCGGCCACCGGTGACCTGACCGAAGGTGAGCAGCTGGGGCGTGCCGTGGCCGCCGAGTTGCTCGAGCTCGGAGCCGGCGTGCTGTCCGGCCCCGAGCAGTAGTTCCGAAGGAAGTGGCCGAAGAAATGACCACCCGTACCCGAAACAGCTCGGGTCGCATCGCGTTCGTCGGCTCGGGTCCGGGCGACCCGGGGCTGCTCACCGTCCGTGCCAGGGAACTGCTGGCCCGGGCCGAACTCGTGGTGACCGACCCCGACGTGCCCGCCGGCGTGCTGGAGCTCGCCGGCACCGGCGTCGAGGGCGAACCCGAGGTCCGCCCGGCCGTCGGCGACCCGGCCGACGTGGCGAAGGACCTGGTGACCGAGGCCAAGGCCGGTCGCGTGGTGATCCGCCTGGTCTCCGGCGACCCGCTGACGCACTCGGCGCTGGTCGCCGAGGCGCAGGCGGTGGCCCGCACCAGCGCCGCGTTCGACGTGGTGCCCGGCGTGCCGGCCGCGACCGCGGTGCCCGCCTACGCCGGCATCGCGCTCGGCGCCACGCACGCCGAGGTCGACGTGCGCGGCGAGGTCGACTGGGCCGGCCTCGCGGCCACCCCCGGTCCGATCGTGCTGCTGGCCAGTTCCAGCCACCTCGCCGAGGCCGCCTCGGCCCTGGTCGAGCACGGGCTCGCGGCGCAGACCCCGGTCGCGGTCACCGCGGACGGTACCGGCTCCGGCCAGCGCACCCTGGACACCACCCTGGCCTCGCTCGCCGCGGACGCCGGGGAGATCGCCGGCAACCTCGTGGTCACCGTCGGCCAGGCGGTGTCCGGCCGGACCAAGCTGTCCTGGTGGGAGTCCCGCGCCCTGTACGGGTGGCGGGTGCTGGTGCCGCGCACCAAGGACCAGGCCGGCGAGATGAGCGAGCGGCTGCGGCTGCACGGCGCGATCCCGTCCGAGGTGCCGACGATCTCCGTCGAGCCACCGCGCAGCCCGGCGCAGATGGAGCGCTCGGTCAAGGGCCTGGTCGACGGC
>DATABL010000120.1:0-3979 GCA_036259595.1 Actinophytocola sp. | reverse complement strand
GCGAGCCGCAGGTTCTCGATCGCGTTGCTGACGCCCTCCCGGTCGGTGGTCGGCGACACCAGGACGGTCGCGGTGCCGGCGAAGGAGATCAGGCCGAGGTTGATCCCGGGGGTGAGGCCGGTGACGAAGTCCTTCGCGGCGTCCTGGGCGGCCCGCAGCCGGGTCGGCTCGACGTCGGTGGCCTCCATGGACAGCGACACGTCGATCACCAGCATGACGGTCGCCCGGTTGCGCGGCACCCGCTGCTCGGCGGTCGGCCCGGCCATCGCCGTGGTCAGCAGCAGCAGCGCGATCACCATCACGACCGCGGGAACGTGCCGCACCCAGCCCTGCCGGTGCGGCATCACCCGCTCCAGCAGCGCCAGGTTGGTGAACCGCATCGTCCGCTTGCGCCGTCGCCGCTGCACGAGGACGTAGCCGGCGACGATCAGCGCGACCACGACGAGCAGCAGGAACCACCACGGAGCGGTGAAGTTGCGGAAGCTCAGCGTGAACATCAGGCCACTCCTCCCCCGGACCAGCGTCGTTTCCTGGCGACGACGAACCGGACCGTGTCGGCGATCCAGTCCGAGTCGGTGCGCAGCACCAGGTGCCCACCGCCGGCGCGGCGCACCCCGGCCGCCACCCGGGCACGGTGCTCGGCGGCCGCGGCGGCGAACTCCCGGCGCAGCAACGCGGTCGCCTGCACCTCGCGCTGCCGCCCGCTCTCCGGGTCGGCGAGCACCACCGTGCCGATGTCGGGCAGATCGACGTCGCGCGGGTCGAGCACCTCGACCGCGATCAGGTCGTGGCGGGTCGACAGCGCGCGCAGCGGGCGTTGCCAGTCGTCGTCGCCGAGGAAGTCGGAGATCACCACGGCCAGTCCGCGCCGGCGCGGGGGGCGGCGCAGCTGCTCGATGGCCTCGGCGAGGTCGCCGCGCACCCCCTCGGGCGCGGCGGGGGTCTCGGCGATCCGGCGCACCAGGCCGCGGGCGTGCGCGAGACCGCCGCGCGGGGGGACGCGGATCGTCTTCTCGCCGGTGGCGATGATCGCGCCGATCCGGTTCCCGCCGCCGCCGGTGAGGTGCGCGACCGCGGCGGCCGCGGCCACCGCCAGGTCCCGCTTCTCGCAGGCCGCGGTGCCGAAGAACAGGCTCCCGGACAGGTCGACGACCAGCCAGGTCTCCAGCTCGCGGTCGGCCACGGTCTCCCGGATGTGCGGCACCGTGGTCCGCGCGGTGACCGCCCAGTCCATCCGGCGCACGTCGTCGCCCGGCTGGTAGGTGCGGGCCTCGCCCGGCTCCGAGCCGGGGCCGGGCACCAGGCCGAGGTGGTTGCCCTGCAGCAGTCCGTCGAGCCGGCGGCGCACGTCGAGCTCGAGCAGGCGCAGCCCGTGCTCCATCCGGTCACCCTGCATGATCGGCGGCGCCCACCCGGGCCGGTCCTTGTCGGAGGTCACGTCCTTGGTCACGGCATGCCGGCCACTCCGACCGGCGGCGCCTGCACACCACCCGCCTGGGGATGGGCGGTGACCTGCGGCAGCGGGACGGTCTGCAGCACGCGGGAGACGATGTGGTCGAGCGGCACGCCGTCGGCGAGCGCGTCGTAGGAGAGCACGAGCCGGTGGCGCAGCACGTCGGGGATCACGTCGACGACGTCCTGGGGCAGCACGTAGTCGCGGCCGCGGATCAGCGCGAGCGCGCGGGCGGAGGCGATGATGCCGAGGCTCGCGCGCGGGGAGGCACCGTAGGCCACCCACCCGGCGACGTCGTTGAGCCCGTGCTCGCGCGGGGTGCGGGTGGCGAGGACCACGCGGACGGTGTAGTCGACCAGCGCGTGGTGCACGAACACCCGGGCGGCGACGTCCTGCAGGCGGACCAGCTCGGCCGGCGTCAGCACCTGCTGCGGGACCGGCGGGGCGACGCCCATCCGGTAGACGATCTCCCGCTCCTCCTCGACCGACGGATAGTCGACGATGATCTTGAAGAGGAACCGGTCGCGCTGGGCCTCGGGCAGCGGGTAGACGCCCTCGCTCTCGATCGGGTTCTGCGTGGCGAGCACGAGGAACGGATCGGGCATCGGGAAGGTCTCCCCGCCGATCGACACGTGCCGCTCGGCCATCACCTCGAGCATCGCCGACTGCACCTTGGCCGGCGCGCGGTTGATCTCGTCGGCGAGCACGAAGTTGGCCACCACCGGGCCCAGCTCGACGTCGAACTTCTCGCTGCCCTGCCGGTAGATCCGGGTGCCGAGGATGTCGGCCGGCACGAGGTCCGGGGTGAACTGCACGCGGGTGAACGACCCACCGACGACCCGCGCGAACGTCTCCACGGCGAGCGTCTTGGCCACGCCGGGCACACCCTCGATGAGCAGGTGCCCCTTCGACAGCAGCCCGACCAGCATCCGCTCCACCAGTCGGTCCTGCCCGACGATGACGCGCTTGACCTCGAACACCGTGCGCTCGAGCAGCTGGGCGTCGCGTGCGGGCGTACTCGGCTCGTTCCCGTTCGCGGACTCCGCCGGCTCGGTCACGGACAAACCTCCTCGTGAGACGTGCTCCTCCTGCGTACAGGCAACCCGATCACCAGTGTGACCGATGTGAAGCCTCCCCAGCGGCCGGCGGTGCGCTACCACCGGACCGCGTCCCCGGTTACCATCACGTCCAGCGCGTGGGGTACGCGCCGCTACTCGCCGGAAGGCTCAAAGCCACCCCCCTCGGTCAGGTCGGCGACATGCCGCGCTCGAGTCCGTCCGTGCGAGTCCGGACGGTGAGCGAGATCTGCTCGCCGACCCGTGGAACGACCGTCGGTTGTCGACGACGAGTTGGGCGCGGCTCGCGGAGCTGGCGGCCGACCGCGGTGCCGCCTGGTCCCCGCTGCTCGCCGCGGCGGTTCCCACGCTGATCGAGCTGGAGTCCGTCGGCGACGGGGTGACGACCACGGAACCGGTGCTGTGCCACAACAACCTCGGTCCGGGCAACGTGCGCCGCGGACCGGGCGGGCGGCTGCTCGTGGTCGGCTGGGAGCACGCGAGCGGGTTGCCGCCGGAGTGGGAGCTGTCCGCGGCGCTGGTGAACTGGTCGGTGAACCCCGGCGGCGGGGTCAACGCCGCCGGTGCCCACGCGTTGGTGGACGGCTACCGCGCACGGGCCGGTGCCCTGCCCCGGTTGTGCCTCGACACCTTCCGCGGCGCCGCGATCGGCCTGTTGAACTACGTGGCGGGACAGGTCGACCTCGCGCTGACCGTCGACACGGTCGAGGATCGGCGGTACACCGACCGCGACGTGCGGCACCTGATCACCCACCTGCCGTCCCGGGCGACCTACGAGCAGGTTCTCGACGCGGCCGGGCTCTCCTAGAGCAGCCGGGTCACCTGCGGGACGATGCCGCCGTAGCGGACCGAGGTGACGCGGACGTGGGAGCCGGAGTACGGGGCCTCGACCATCTGCTCGTTGCCGATGTAGAGCGCGACGTGGTGGATGCGGCCGCCGGTGGCCCAGAACAGCATGTCGCCGGGGCGTTTGCGGCTCAGCGGCACGTGGGGGCCGGCGTTGTACTGGTAGCCGCTGTAGTGCGGCAGCCGGAAGCCGGCGGCGGCGAAGGCGTAGATCATCAGCCCGGAGCAGTCGAAGCCGACCTTGTTGTAGTCGCCGTAGGAGTCGGCGACGCCGCCGTCGCGGATGCCGCGGGTCGGGCCGTAGGCGTTGCCGCCGCCCCACGCGTAGGGCACGCCGACCTGGGACAGCGCGCGGTTGATCACGGCCCGGACCGAGCCGTTGGACGGCGCCGCGACCGGGGTACCTCCGCCGCCACCACCACCGCCGCCACCGGAGGAGGCTGCGGCGGCGTTCGCGGCGTCCTCGCGTTGCTTGGCGGCGAGCCAGTCCTGGTACCGCTGGCGCTGGTCCTCCAGGCCGCCGACCTGGGCCCGCGCGGCGGCGAGCCGCCGCTCGGCCCGCGTCTTGAGCGCCTGGGCGTCGGCGGTGCGCGCGGCCTGGTCC
>DATABL010000119.1:0-18029 GCA_036259595.1 Actinophytocola sp. | reverse complement strand
GCCGAGCACCAGCGACGACGCCCGGCGCCGGGCCGACCCGTCGGCCTCCTGCCAGACCAGCGCGACACCGACCAGGGTGACGCCGACGCCGCCGGCGACCCAGCCGTTGACGGTGTCGGACAGCGTGCCGACCCCGATCGCCAGGCCGATGCCGAGCGCGAGCAGCCCCCTGGCCTGCTGCCGCTCCTTGCGCGAGACCTCCGCGGTCCGCACGTCCCGCTTGGCCTGCGGCACGAACACCCACATCAGGCCGTAGGCGAGCACGCCGGCGCCACCGAACGCGGCCAACAGCGCGAACGCCAGCCGGACCCACAGCACCTTGACGTCGAGGTGGTCGGCCGTCCCGCCGGCGACCCCGGCGACCGCGCGCCCGACCCGCCGGCGACGCATCTTCACCACGTCGTCGGCCGGCACCGTCGCGGTCCTGGGCGCCGCGCGCTCGATGTCCGCGTCCATCACCTGTACGACCACGAACCCATGCTCACATGTCCAGGATGCCGGATCATCCGGGAAATACCCGGAACAACCAGCCGTCCCGGTCTCGGGGTCGAACTCAGGGGTCGTCCCCGATGTGCCGCGCGCCGTCGGAGGGGATGCTCGGTAGCGTGAGTGGGAACCGGACTAGATCGCACTTCGCCGGCATGCACGGCGACGTCGAGGACATGGCCAAGGACTTCTGGGCGACGCGGCCCCGCCGGCCGCGGCGTGGCCGAAAGATCGCCGGCGTGGCGGCCGGGATCGCCAACCGCTACCGGATCGACCCGACGCTGGTGCGCGTCGCGCTGGTCGTGGCCGCCGTCTACGGCGGCGCCGGCTTCGTGGTGTACCTGCTCGGCTGGCTGTTCCTGCCGGAACAGGACGACGAGGTGTCGCCGTTCGAGTCGATGATCGGCCGCGGCCGGTCCTCCACGTCGACGGGGTTCACGCTGCTGCTGTGCCTGGCGTTCTTCCCGACGTTCAGCTGGTTCTTCAACGGGTTCGCGCCCGGCTACCTGAGCCTGCTGGCCGTCGCCGGACTGCTGTACGTGCTGCACCGCAAGCGCGGGCACCTCAGGCCCGAGGAGCCGGCGGCGGCCGAGATGCCCGTGCCGGAGATGCCCACCATGCCGGTGCCCCCGGCTCCGCCGACGCCGCCGACCCCGCCGGCTTCTCGAGCCGAGGAGCGGGTGGAGCCCGAGGTGGAGCGCGCGCCGGAGCCGGCGGAGCGGACGAGCCCGCCCGCGTGGGACCCGCTGGGCGCGGCGCCGTTCGCGTGGGACCTGCCCGACCCGAGCCCGCCGCTGGAGCCCGACGACGACCCGGAGCCGCCGGTGCGCGGCCGGAAGTCCCGGGTCGGGCTGCTGACCGTGGGCGTCGCGCTGATCGCGGCCGCGGGCATGGGGATGGCCGGGGTGGACCCGATGCACATCGTCGGCGTGGCGCTGGCCGTGCTCGGGCTGGGCATGGTGTTCGGCTCGTTCGTGCGGGGCGGACGCGGGCTGATCGGGCTGGCCGTGCCGCTGTCGGTGATCGGCATCGGGCTGACCACGATCGCGCCGCAGGACTGGAACGGCTTCGGCGACATCGACGCCCGGCCGACGAGCGTGACGCAGGTGGCGTCGGAGTACAGCCGCTCGGTCGGCTCGATCCAACTGGACCTGACCGACCTGCCGGAGAGCGGCGTGGTGGACACCCGGGTCGACCTGGGGGTGGGCGATGTGCGGGTGCTGCTGCCGAGTACCGCGGACGTGGAGCTGACGTGCAGCACCGACCTCGGCTCGACCGACTGCCTCGACCAGACCTGGGACGAGGTCAACGGCGGGGAGTCGCACCGGATCGAGGACGACGGCACGGACGGACCGGGTGGTCTTACGGTGTATCTGGACGTCGAGGTCGGCACCGGGAGCCTGGAGGTGAGCCGTGGCTGAGCGGAGCGAGTCGGAGAAGGCCGAGCCCCGGCGCCGGCTGGACGTGTTCACCCTGCTGGCCGGCCTGGCCACGCTGTTCGTGTCGAGCTACGTGCTCACCGACGGCACGATCTGGCTGCCGACGACCGACCCGCGCTGGCTGCTCACCGGCGGCGCGCTGCTGGTCGGCGTGCTGCTGCTGACCTCGTCGCTGCGCGGCGGCCGCCGCAAGCGATAACCGCGGTCTCCCACTCGAGGGTGGTCTCCCGGCACGGGAGGCCACCCTCTGCTCATTCCCACTCGATGGTGCCCGGGGGCTTCGAGGTCACGTCCAGCACGACCCGGTTCACGTCCGACACCTCGTTGGTGATCCGGGTGGAGATCCGCTCCAGCACGTCGTAGGGCAGGCGGGTCCAGTCGGCGGTCATGGCGTCCTCGCTGGACACCGGGCGCAGCACCACCGGGTGGCCGTAGGTGCGGAAGTCGCCCTGGACGCCGACGCTGTGCACGTCGGCCAGCAGCACCACCGGGCACTGCCAGATGTCGCGGTCCAGGCCGGCCGCGGTCAGCTCCTCGCGGGCGATCGAGTCGGCCGCGCGCAGGATCTCCAGGCGGGCCGCGGTGACCGCGCCGATGATCCGGATGCCCAGGCCGGGGCCGGGGAAGGGCTGGCGGTGCACGATCGTCTCCGGCAGCCCCAGCTCCAGGCCGACGCGGCGGACCTCGTCCTTGAACAGCTCGCGCAGCGGCTCCACCAGCTCGAACGCCAGGTCGTCGGGCAGGCCGCCGACGTTGTGGTGGCTCTTGATGTTCGCCGCGCCGGTGCCGCCGCCGGACTCCACCACGTCCGGGTAGAGCGTGCCCTGCACGAGGAACCGGTAGTCCCCCTCGGCCTTGAGGTCGCGCTCGGCCTGCTCGAAGACCCGGATGAACTCCCGGCCGATGATCTTGCGCTTCTGTTCCGGCTCGGTGACCCCGTCGAGCGCGGCGAGGAACCGGTCGGCGGCGTCCACGGTGACCAGGTTGACCCCGGTCGCCGCGACGAAGTCCCGCTCCACCTGGCCGCGCTCGCCGGCCCGCAGCAGCCCGTGGTCGACGAACACGCAGGTCAGCCGGTCGCCGATGGCCCGCTGGACCAGGGCGGCCGCGACCGCGGAGTCGACGCCGCCGGACAGGCCGCAGATCGCCCGCCCGTCGCCGACCTGCTCGCGGATCCGGGCCACCTGCTCGTCCACGATCGACGCGATCGTCCAGGACGGCCGCAGGCCCGCGATGTCGTGCAGGAAGCGGCGCAGCACCTCCTGCCCGTGCGGCGAGTGCGCGACCTCCGGGTGGTACTGCACGCCCGCGAACCGCCGCTCGACGTCCTCGAACGCGGCGACCGGCGCGCCCTCGGAGCCGCCGGTGACCGTGAAGCCGTCCGGGGCCTTGGTGACGCTGTCGCCGTGGCTCATCCACACCGGGTGCCGGCGCGGCAGGTCGCCGTGCAGGACCCCGCCGTCCGCGGTGAGGTCCGTGCGGCCGAACTCGCGGGAGCCGGTGTGCTCGACGGTGCCGCCGAGCGCGCGGGCCATCGCCTGGAAGCCGTAGCAGATGCCGAACACCGGCACGCCCGCGTCGAACAGCGCCGGGTCGACCTCGGGTGCGCCCTCGGCGTAGACCGACGACGGGCCGCCGGAGAGCACGATCGCCCGCGGCTCGCGGGCCAGCAGCGCCTCGACGCTCTCGGTGTGCGGCACGACCTCCGAGTACACCTGCGCCTCGCGCACCCGGCGGGCGATGAGCTGGGCGTACTGCGCGCCGTAGTCGACGACGAGGACGGGACGGTGGTGATTCTGCGTCACCGGGGAAGCATGTCACGGGCCCTCGGCTCTACCGTGGAGGGCATGGACGAGACAGACCCGCACCTGCCGACCCCGCGGGCCGCCTGGATCGCCGGCCGGGCCGAGTTGAGCGACCGGACGCTGGCGGTGCGGCACCCGTACGACGGCGACGAGATCGCCTCGGTGTGCGTGCCGTCCGCCGAGCAGGTCGAGCGCGCGGTGAGCGCGGCGGCGTCGGTGGCCAGGGAGTTCCGCGGCACGCCTGCGCACGTGCGTGCCGCCGCGCTGGAGCACGTGTCGCGGCAGCTGCGGGAGCGGGCGGACGAGATCGCCGAGATGATCACCGCGGAGAACGGGAAACCACTCAAGTGGGCGACGGTCGAGGTCACCCGGGCGGTGTCGACGTTCCGGATCGCGGCCGAGGAGGCCCGGCGGTTCTCCGGCGACCTCCAGCGCCTGGACACCGACCCGACCGCGGAGGGCCGGCTGGCGGTGACCCGCCGGGTGCCGCGCGGGCCGGTGCTGGGCATCACGCCGTTCAACTTCCCGCTGAACCTGGTCGCGCACAAGATCGCGCCGGCGATCGCGGTCGGCGCGCCGATCGTGGTGAAACCGGCGCCGCGGACGCCGCTGTCCGCGCTGCTGCTGGGTGAGCTGCTGGCCGAGACCGACCTGCCGGCGGGCGCGTTCTCGGTGCTCACGGTCGGCAACGAGGAGACGAGCGCGCTGGTGCGGGACCCGCGGCTGCCGGTGGTGTCGTTCACCGGATCGGGTCCGGTCGGCTGGTCGCTGATGGACAGCGCGCCGCGCAAGCAGGTGGTGCTGGAGCTGGGCGGGAACGGCGCCGCGGTCGTCTGCGCCGACTGGCCGGACCTGGACTTCGCCGCCCAGCGGATCGCGACGTTCGGCAACTACCAGGCCGGGCAGTCGTGCATCGCGGTGCAGCGGGTGCTGGTGGACCGGGCCGTGGCCGACGAGTTCGTGCCGAAGCTGCTGGACGCGGTGTCGAACCTGCGCACCGGCGACCCGCACGACCCGGAGGTGGAGGTCGGCCCGCTGGTCGACGAGGCCGCGGCCGAACGGGTGGAGTCGTGGGTGAACGAGGCCGTGTCGGCGGGCGCGACGCTGCTGACCGGCGGCAAGCGGGACGGCGCGAGCCTGGCGCCGACCGTGCTGTCCGACGTTCCCCGCGACGCGAAGGCCTGGTCCGAGGAGGTCTTCGGGCCGGTGCTGGTGGTGTCGGTGACCGACGGCGTGGACGACGCGTTCGCGCAGGTCAACGACTCGGTCTACGGGTTGCAGACCGGGGTGTTCACCCGCGACGTGGGGGTGGCGTTCCGGGCGCGGGCGGAGCTGGACGTGGGCGGCGTGATCGTCGGCGACGTGCCGTCGTTCCGCGCCGACCAGATGCCCTACGGCGGCGTGAAGGGCTCCGGCTTCGGCCGCGAGGGCGTCCGCAGCGCGATGGACGACCTCACCGAGGAGCGGGTGATGGTGCTCACCGGTTTGGAGCTGTGAGTGTGCCGGTGGCGCGCCGCAGGGCCTCGGTGACCAGCGGGCCGATCGGCGCGTGCTCCGGCTCGTGCAGCACGGCCGCGATGTGCCCGTCCGGGCGGACGACCACGACCGAGCGGGGCCGCAACCGCAGCGCCGTCACCAGCTCGGTGTCCTCCTCGTCCAGCGGCACCGGCTGGCCGACCAGCTCGTGCTCCCAGCGGTCGGCGGGTCGCCACGGGCACCAGTGGGTCAGCACGACGAACCGCGGCCCGACCAGCTCCCGCAGCCGCATCCCCCAGGGCAGGCGCCCGTCGGGGCACAGCACGCCGGCGACGGGTGGCCGGGCGACCCCGGGCCCGTCGGGGAAGCGCACGAGCCGGTCGCCGGTGGTGAGCGGGGAGTCGAGGTACCAGAACGGCTCGGCGAGGCGGCCGGAGTCGATCTCCGCGCGGGCCGTCTCGTCCTCGACCGCGCGGGTGAGCACGTCGAGCCGGTGTGCCCGGTCGGCGTCGGTCGCCGGCAGGAGGAAGCGCATGGTGTCGCCGGTGACCCGCAGGTTCTCCTCGGCCGCGGCACCGCGCTCGTCGTCGTAGGACTCGAGCAGCAGCGGCCCGCCGGCCCCGGTGCGGTCGAGCGCGATCTTCCAGACCGCGTTGTCGGCGTCGGCGATGCCGGAGTTGAGGCCGCGCGCGCCGAACGGGCTCATCACGTGCGCCGCGTCGCCGGCGAGCAGGACCCGCCCGACGCGCATCCGCGGGACGCGCCGCTGGTGGAAGCGGTAGACCGACAGCCACACGATGTCGTAGTCGACGTCGCCGACCACGGCGCGGACCCGCCGGTCGAGGCCGCCGTTCGCGCGCTCGGCGGCGAGGTCGAAGTCGTCGGGGACCTGCCAGTCGATCCGGTGCACGCCCTGCGGCTGCGGGTGCAGCAGCACCTGCCGGCCCGGGTTCCACGGCGGGTCGAAGTAGAACCGCCGCTCCGGGACGCCGAAACCCAGGTCGGCACGGATGTCGGCGATGAGGAACTTGTCCGGGAAGGACACCCCGTCGAACGGCAGCCCGAGCGTCGCGCGCACCGCCGAGCGCTGCCCGTCGGCCCCGATCAGGTGCGAGCCGCGCACGTCACCGTCCACGGTGGAGACCGTGACGCCGTCGGCGTCCTGCGCGACGGCGGTGACCTCCTGCCCCCACCACAGCTCCACCAGCGGTTCCTGGGCGATCCGCTCCTCGGCCAGCAGCTCCACGACCGACTGCGGGGTGTTCACGAACGGCGGGAACGCGCTGTCCCCGGAGTCCGGGAAGGTGATCTCGAGAACCTGCCGGTCGCGGTAGTAGGTGCGACCGCGGGTCCAGGTGACCCCGACCTCGGCGACCCGCGCGCCGAGCCCGACCCGTTCGAGGATGTCGAGCACGTCCCGCTGCACGCAGATCGACCGCGAGCCGACCGCGACCCGCCGGGGCTGGGCCTCGAGCACGACGCTGCGCACCCCGTGCCGGGCGAGCAGCAGCGCGGCGACCATCCCCACCGGCCCGGCACCGGCGATGATCACGGGCTCCTCCGGTCCGTTCAACCCTGCAGCACCGCCCACACCTCGCGGTCCCGCTCGGCGGTCCACACCCGCGGCCAGTCGACGCCGTCCAGTTCGTCCCAGTACCGCTGCACGTTGAACGGCAGGCAGTGCTCGAAGATCGGCCACCCGCCGAAGTCGGCCACCAGCGCCGCGTGCGCCGCGGCGAACGCCTCCGCGAGGGTGCCCGACCCGGCGTGCACCTCGCCGACCGTCCGGCACAGCTCGTCGAGGAAGTGCCGGCTCTGCGCGATCGCGGCGCGCACCGCGCCGTCCCCGTGCACCACGGCGCCGCGCCCGCCGACCAGCGTGCGGGCCCCGAACGCGGCGACGGTGTCGAGGGTCGAGGTGGCCCAGTCCCGGTGGAACGCGTCGCCGGTGTAGAGCGCGGCCCGGGCCTCCACCAGGTCGCCGGCGAACAGGATCCGCTCGTGCGGCAGCCAGGCGACGATGTCGCCGGCGGTGTGGCCGCGGCCGCAGTACCGCAGCACCAGCTCCCGGTCGCCGCCGAGCGGGATCGTCATGCGCTCGGAGAAGGTCAGCGTGGGCCAGGTCAGGCCGGGGATCGAGGCGGGCTCCTCGAACAGGCGGGGCATCCGGCCCAGCTCGGAGTCCCAGTCGGCCCGGCCGCGTTCGGCGATCAGCGCGCGGGTCGCCTCGTGCGTGACGATCTCGGCGGCGTCGAACGCGCTGGCGCCGAGCACCCGGACCGCGTGGTAGTGGCTGAGCACGAGGTAGCGGACGGGCTTGTCGGTCCGCTCCCGCAGTAGCCCGAGCCAACGCCGCGCCGCGACGGGGGTCGCCCGCGCCTCGAAGCAGACGAGGAAGTCCTCCCCCTCGACGGCCCCCACGTTGGGATCACCCTCGGCGGTGAGTGCGTACACCCCGTCCGCCAGCTCGGTGAACGTCTCCGCCTTGGCCTCGAGGTCCCCGCTGGACGCAAACGCCTTCGCCACACCCCCACCCTGCCACGTCGACGTGCGGGACGCGCTGCCTCAGTAGGTGAGCGCGGCCGGAGCGCTCGGGGGAACCGCCGGGGACGCGGGTGGGATCGGGGCCAGGCGTCGGTACGGGGTGCCGGGTTCCGGGCGGGGGTCGGGGTCGCCCTTGTTGGGCCAGAGCGAGAAGGCTCGTTCGGCCTGGGCGGTGATCGTCAGGGACGGGTTGACGCCGAGGTTCGCGGAGATGGTGGAGCCGTCGACGATCGAGATGCCGGGGTAGTTGTGCACCCGGTGGTACGGGTCGATCACACCGTCGTCGGGGGTCTCGCCGATGGGACAGCCGCCGATGAAGTGAGCGGTCAGGGGGATGTTGAAGATCTCGCCCCAGGTGCCGCCGGGCATGCCGTCGATGTGCTTGGCGGCCAGCTGGTTCGCCTCGTGGCCCGCGGGGATGAACGTGGGGTTGGGCTCGCCGTGGCCCTGCCGCGAGGTGTACCGGCGGCGGCCGAACAGGCCACGACGGGTGTACGTCGTGATCGAGTTGTCCCGGCTCTGCATCACCAGCAGGATCACCGTGCGCTCGCTCCAGCGGTGCACACGCAGCAGCCGGGCGCTCTGGACCGGGTGCCGCGCCAGGAACCGCAGCGCCTGGAGCCAGCGCGGCGCGGACGCGGCGCCGTCGGTCGCGATCGTCTGCAGGAGGCCCATCGCGTTGCTGCCCCGGCCGTAGCGGACCGGCTCGATGTGGGTGGTCTCGTCGGGGTGGATCGACGACGTGATCGCCACGCCTCGGGAGAAGTCCCGCTCCGGGTCGACCGACGGGCGGGCCGCGCCGATGATGGCCTCGGAGTTCGTGCGGGTCAGCTCGCCGAGGCGGGGCGACAGGGCCGGCAGCACGTCGGTGTCGCGCATCGTGTGCAGCAGGCGCTGGGTGCCCCAGGTGCCGGCGGCGAGCACGACCCGGCTCGCCGAGATCGTCGCGTGGGTGCGGCGGCCGGTGCGGCGCAGGTCGACCTCGAAGCCGCCGGCGTGGGGCCGCACGGCGGTCACGGTGGTCAGCGGGAGCACCTTCGCGCCGGCCTGTTCGGCCAGGTACAGGTAGTTCTTCACCAGCGTGTTCTTCGCGCCGACCCGGCAGCCGGTCATGCACGAGCCGCACTCGGTGCACCCGGTCCGGGCGGGGCCGGCACCGCCGAAGTACGGGTCGGGCGCGGCGATCCCCGGCCGGCCGAAGTACACGCCGACGGGTGTGGGGTGGTAGGTCCGCGGGACGCCCAGGTCGGCCGCGACCTTGCGCATCACCTCGTCCGCCGGGGTCGTGGTGGGGTTGGTGACGACGCCGAACATCGCCGACGCCTGGTCGTAGTGCGGCGCGAGCTCGGCCTCCCAGTCGGTGATGTGCGCCCACTGCCGGTCGGCGTAGAACTGCTTCAGCGGCCGGTACAGCGTGTTCGCGTACACCAGCGAGCCGCCGCCGACGCCGGAGCCGGCCAGGATCATCACGTCCTTGAGCAGGTGGATGCGCTGGATGCCGTAGCAGCCGAGCCGCGGTGCCCACAGGTACCGGCGCAGGTCCCACGACGTCTTCGCGAACTCGTCGTCGGCGAAGCGGCGACCGGCCTCGACCACCGCGACCCGGTAGCCCTTCTCCGTCAGCCGCAGCGCCGCGACGCTGCCCCCGAAACCCGAGCCGACCACTACGACGTCGTAGTCCATACCCGGAGGCTACTCGTCAGTACGCAGTTTCCCGTAGTGCACCAGATCACGTCGGACTCCCTCGCGCACCTGGGCGCCGCGCAGGATCCCCTCCCGGGTGAAGCCCGCGCGGGCGAGCGCCTTCTGCTCGCCGATGTTTTCCACGTCGGTGCTGGCCTCGACCCGGTCGAGTTCGGTGGTCGCGAACAGGTGCTCGGCCAGCAGCCGCTGCGCGACGGTGCCGACACCGCGGCCACGCTCCTCGGGCAGCAGGCCGATGCCGATGTTCCACGCCGAGCAGCCGACCGTGCCGCCGTAGTCGACGGCGTGCCAGCTCACCCCGCCGAGCAGCCGCCCGCTGTCCGCGTCCAGCACGCTCAGCACCGCGCTGCGCGCCGGCCCGGTGATCAGCGGCCGGTCGTCCCGGTCGACCTCGAACGGGCCGGCGGCGTCGACGTAGAACTTCTCCCGCTCGCCCGCCACCGGCAGCGCGAGCGCCACCCCGTCGCGGGCGTTGACGACCTCGCGCGCCTCGCCCGGCGCGGGTGGGGGCCTGAGGTCGGAGCGGAGCAGGCCGAACAGCATCATGTCCCGCCGCTCGCCGCCGCGCAGCTGGGCGCCGCGGACGACGCCCTCGGCCCGGAACCCGCTCTTGGCGAGCGCCCGCTGGGAGGGCACGTTCCCGATGTCGGCGCTGGCCTCGATCCGGTCGAGGTCGGTGGTCGTGAACAGGTGCTCGGCCAGCAGCCGCAGCGCCGCCACGCCGATGCCGCGGCCCCGCGCGGCCGGCAGCAGGACGATGCCGACGTTCCAGGCCCCGCACGCCCTGGTCCGGCCGTAGCCGACCGCGTGCCAGCTGACCTCGCCGACCAGCTCGCCGCCGGCCACGTCGACCACGGCCAGCCGGCGCACGTCGGCGTGGTGCAGCCGCTCCCGGTCGTCGAGGTCGACGTCGTAGGCGCCGTCGCCGTGCTGGTCGAGCCATTCCCGGTCGCCGTCGAGGACCTCGGCCAGCGCCACCCGCTCCCCGGAGGCGACGACCTCGCGTCGGCTGCTCCCGCTGCTCATGGTTCGCTCCGCTCGGTCGCTGACTCGCCGGCTTCCCTCGTCACGTGCTCGGCGCTCGTCCCTCGCGCCTGCGCGCCGCTCCCGCTCACAACCGCACCGTCAGGCCGACCTTCTGGAACTCCTTGAGGTCGGAGTACCCGGTCTTGGCCATCGCGCGGCGCAGGGCGCCGAACAGGTTGATCAGGCCCTCGGCGTCCGCGGACGGGCCGAACAGCAGCGTGCGGAGGTCGACGATGTCCTCGTCGTCGGCGACCGGCGCGACCCGGCTGCGCGGCAGCGACGGGTGTGCGGCGGCCGCGGTCCAGTACAGGCCGCGGCCGGGGGCCTCGGCGGCCAGCGCGAGCGGGGCGCCGAGCATCACCGCGTCCGCGCCGCAGGCGATCGACTTGGCGATGTCACCGGAGCTGTGCACGCCGCCGTCGGCGATCACGTGCACGTACCGGCCGCCGGTCTCGTCGAGGTAGTCGCGGCGGGCGGCGGCGGCGTCGACGATCGCGGTGGCCATCGGCACGCCGATGCCGAGCACGCTGTCGGTGGTGGTGACCGGGCCGGAGCCGTAGCCGACGATCACGCCGGCCGCGCCGGTGCGCATCAGGTGCATGGCGGTGCGGTAGTCGTGCACGCCGCCCGCGACCACCGGCACGTCCAGCTCGGCGATGAAGTTCTTCAGGTTCAGCGGCTCGCCGCCGCGAGCCACGTGCTCGGCGGAGACGATCGTGCCCTGCACGACCAGGATCTCCACGCCCGCGGCCAGCAGGTCCGGGGTGAGCTCGGCGGCGCGTTGCGGGCTGACCCGGGCGGCCGCGGTGACGCCGGCCTCGGTGACCTTCTTGATCGCCTCGGCGACCAGCTCGGTGCGGATCGGAGCCGCGTGCAGCTCCTGCAGGACCCGGGTCAGCGCGGTCAGGTCCGCGTCCTCCGCGGCCTGCTGGACCCGCGCGAGCGCCTCGTCGACGTTCGCGTGCCGGGCCCACAGGCCCTCGGCGTTGAGCACGCCCAGCCCGCCCAGCTCACCGACCGCGACCGCCGTGGACGGCGAGACCACCGCGTCGGTCGGGTGGGTGACCAGCGGGATGTCGAACCGGTAGGCGTCGAGCTGCCACCCGGTCGACACGTCGCCCGACGAGCGGGTGCGCCGGGACGGCACGATCTCCACCTCGTCCAGCCCGAAGGCGCGGCGGGCCGTCCGGCCCATGCCGATCTCGACAAGATCCCGCACGGGGTGTCCTTTCAGCGGGTGGTGTAGTTGGGGGCCTCGACGGTCATCGTCACGTCGTGCGGGTGGGACTCCTTGAGACCGGCCGCGGTGATCCGGACCAGCTGGGCGTGCTGCAGCTCGGCGACCGTGTTCGAGCCGGTGTAGCCCATGCCGGACCGCAGGCCGCCGACGAGCTGGTGCACGACCTGGGACAGCGGCCCGCGGAACGGGATCCGGCCCTCCACGCCCTCGGGCACCAGCTTGTCCTCGCTGAGCACGTCGTCCTGGAAGTAGCGGTCCTTGGAGTAGGACTTGGCCGTGCCGCGGGCCTGCATGACCGCGAGCGAGCCCATGCCGCGGTAGGTCTTGAACTGCTTGCCGTTGACGAGGATCACGTCACCGGGGGCCTCGGCGGTGCCGGCGAGCAGGCTGCCGAGCATGACCGCGGACGCGCCGGCGGCGATGGCCTTGGCGATGTCGCCGGAGTACTGGATGCCGCCGTCGCCGATGACCGGGACGCCGGCCGGGCGGCAGGCCAGGTCGGCCTGGTAGATCGCGGTGATCTGTGG
This sequence comes from Actinophytocola sp., assembly GCA_036259595.1. Taxonomy (GTDB): domain Bacteria; phylum Actinomycetota; class Actinomycetes; order Mycobacteriales; family Pseudonocardiaceae; genus Actinophytocola. The sequence goes on along the minus strand of DATABL010000119.1, from coordinate 5,782 downwards.
CACACCGACGCCGGCGACGACCCGGGTCGTGCAGATCGAGCCGGGGCCGACGCCGACCTTCACCCCGTCCGCGCCCGCGTCGACCAGCGCCTGGGCGCCCGCGCGGGTGGCGACGTTGCCGCCGACCACGTCGACGGTGTCGCCCAGCTCGGTCTTGAGCTTGGCGACCATGTCGATGACGGCGCGGGAGTGGCCGTGCGCGGTGTCGACCATGAGCACGTCGACGCCGGCGTCGACCAGGGTCATCGCGCGCTTGTAGGAGTCGTCGCCGACACCGATCGCGGCGCCGCAGATCAGCCGGCCGTCGGGGTCCTTGGTGGCGTTGGGGAACTGCTCGGTCTTGACGAAGTCCTTGACCGTGATCAGCCCACGCAGCTTGCCGGCGTTGTCGACGATGGGGAGCTTCTCGACCTTGTGCCGGCGCAGCAGGCCCAGCGCCGCGTCGGCGGACACCCCGACCTGCGCGGTGACCAGCGGGAGCTGGGTCATCACCTCGCTGACCGGCCTGGTGTGGTCGACCTCGAACCGCATGTCGCGGTTGGTGATGATGCCGACCAGGGTGCCCTGCGCGTCGGTGACCGGGACGCCGGAGATGCGGTAGCGGGCGCAGAGGGCGTCGACCTCGGCGAGCGTGGCGGTGGGCAGGCAGGTGATCGGGTCGGTGACCATGCCGGCCTCGGAGCGCTTCACGGTCTCGGCCTGGCGCGCGTGCTCCTCGACGGAGACGTTGCGCTGCAGGATCCCGATGCCGCCCTGACGCGCCATGGCGATGGCCATGCGGGCCTCGGTGACGGTGTCCATGGCCGCGGACACCAGGGGGATGCCGAGCGTGACGTGGCGGGTCAGCCGCGTGCTGGTGTCGACCTCACTCGGCACGACGTCGGACTGCGACGGTTGCAGCAGTACGTCGTCGAAGGTCAGCCCGAGCGTGGCGAACTTGGCCGGGATTCCCTCAGCGGTGGTCATCATGGCCTTTCTTCTTGCGGGTTTCCGCAGGCGGCGGCACGTTCTCCCATGGTATCCGGACCACTGTCGGACCCGGCCCGGTACCGTGCGGGTCGTGAGGGACGACGCATTGCCGCCAGACCCGTTCGCCGGTGACCCGAACGACCCCGCCCGGGCGCTCGACGACGAGGAGGCCACCGAGGACGAGCCCGTCTCCGCGCAGGAGCGGGCGGAACTGCTGGCCGACCTGCGGGATCTGGCCGTGTACCAGGCGCTGCTGGAGCAGCGGGCGGTCCGCGGGGTGGTGGTGGACTGCGCCGAGTGTCAGGAGCCGCACTACCACGACTGGGCGCTGCTGCGGGCCTCGCTGGAGCAGCTCCTCGACGACGGCCGGATGCGCCCGCACGAGCCCGCGTTCGACCCGGACCCCTCGGCCTACGTGTCCTGGGAGTACTGCCGCGGCTTCACCGACGGCGTCACCGCCAACGCCAAGCCGGCCCTCACCCGCCAGCCCTGACCCCGGTCAGGGGCGTTCGCTGGTGGGGTCGTGGATGTGCCAGCCGTCGGCGCGGGGGCAGCGTTCGGCGGTCAGGCGGCCCGTCGACTCCTTGACCAGTGCCTTGGCCGCCTCCTCGACGAGCAGGGCACGGCCGCCGCACTCGACACAGCGCGGGGCCTGGCTGTACACGTGACCCGCGATCATGCCCGGCAGCGTACCGACCCCCGTCAGGGGGCGACGCTCTGCACGGCGGCCGTGTCCCCGAGGGGGTCGCCCTCGATGTCGGCCGGGGCGCCGCCCTCGGTGTCACCGGGGGTCTCCGGGTTCTCCTCGGTGCGCGGGGTGGACGGCGTGGTCGGGGTCGTGGTGGTGGGCGGCGTGGACGGTTCCGTCTGGTCCGGGGGGTCGTCCGGGGGCGGCGTCGACTCGGACGACTCGTCGGTGCCCGGGTCGTCGGTGCCGCTGTCGCTCTCGCTGCCGTCGGTGCCGCTGCCCGGACCGGGTGCGGTGGTCGGGTTCGGCGACGGCGGCGAGGACGCCTCGCCGGACGGGTTGCCGGGCAGCTGCGCCATCAGCGACGCGTGCTGCTCCTCCAGGTCCCGCTGGCCGTCCTCGGTGGACACGGTCGGCAGGACGGCGCGCGCGTTCTCCAGCTTCGTCTTCGCCTCGGCGACCCGGCCCGCGGTCAGCGCGGCCTCGGCCTGGCGGAGGTCGTCGCGCACCGCCTCGGCGGCCTCGACCGAGCGGGCGTGGTCGGAGTAGAGCACCTTGGTCAGCGCCCAGAGGGTTTCGCCGGGTTCGGCTCCCCGAGCGACCAGGCCGAGGCCGGCGAAGGCGATGGCCAGCACGGCGGCCGCGGCGGCCATCGGGACGAGCAGGCGGGGGCGACGGCTGCGCCGCACCCGGGCCGCGTGCACGGTGACGGTGGCGAGCTTCGGGTCGACCAGCTCGTCCATGGGCTCGGCGTCGATGTCGCGGCGCCAGGACATCAGCAGCGCGCTCAACTGGTCGTCCGGCACACCGTCCGGGTCGTCCAGGTTCGCGCCGCCGAGCCGGTCGAGGTACTCGTCGTCGGCGTGCACCAAAGACAGGTCGAAGTCGAACTCGGCATCGAGGTCGATGCCATGACCGGTGTCCTGCCCCGGGTCGCTGTCCGAGCGGGCGCCGAAAGGCCGGTCCTCGTCCGGCGAGCCGGGATCGTTCCGATCGTTCATTCAGACCACCTCCTCCGCGGACAACGTCTTGCGTAACCGGGCCAGCGCGCGGTGCTGCGCCACCCGGACGGCTCCCGGGGTGGAGCCGACCGCCTCCGCGGTCTCCTCCGCCGACAGCCCGACCACCACACGCAGCAGCACGATGTCGCGCTGCTTGTCCGGCAGCACCTCCAACAGCTCCCGCATCCGGCGGCTCAGATCCTGCTGCATGGCGCGCTGCTCCGGCCCGGCGTCGGTTTCCGGTTCATCCGGTACGTCGGCCACGGGCTCGGAACGGTTACGCCCCGCCGCGCGATGGGCGTCCGCCACCTTGTGCGCGGCGATGCCGTACACGAAGGCCAGGAACGGGCGTCCCTGGTCGCGGTAGCTGGGCAATGCCGTTAGCACCGCGAGACACACCTCCTGTGCGACGTCGTCTGCCGAAGCGAACGAACGCTCCTGCCTGCCTACTCGCGCGCGGCAGTACCGCACGACCAGAGGCCGGATGGACGCGAGCACCCGGTCAATGGCGCGTGGATCGCCCTCGACGGCAGCGCCAACTGAAGCGTCCAGTCCGTCCCCCAATGTGGTCATCGCAGCGAGCAGCCTCAGTGTTACGTGCAGGTACGGTCGGTCGAACGTCACGCCCCCACGAGAGGTGTCGTGCGTCCCTCAGGCAGGTGTCACCCACCGTACCGCGCGACGCAAAGGAGTCCGATTTGCGCCGGTAGACGGCGCGACGCCGTGTCTCTGTGTGACCGGACTAGGCCGATCGGGGGAAGCCGCGCGGGAAGAAACCGGGGGGACCAGGGGCGGCGGTAACGAAAAGCAGGCCCGAACGCGCTGAACGACGCCCGTCCCGCATGGCGTGCGGGTGGCGTCGTCCGGATCGCGTGGGGTTCGTCAGGAGACGAGACCTCGCCGGAAGCCGTGGGCCACCGCCTGCGCGCGGTCGCGGACGCCGAGCTTGCGGAACAGGCGGCGAGCGTGTGTCTTCACCGTGTCCTCCGACAGGTAGAGCTCGCGGCCGATCTGGCCGTTGCTCTTCCCCATCGCCATCCCGCGGAGCACCTGGAGCTCGCGGTCGGTGAGCTGGACACCGGGGTCGGACGGTTGACGGGGCGCGGGCACCGAGGTGCTCGCCAGCGTGTGCGCGAGAGCGGCCACCAACTCCGGGCGGGACGCGTCCCACCGGAGGTAGCCCCGGGCACCACCGGCGATCGCGGCCGCGATGCTGCTGGCGTCGTCCGGAGCGCCGAACACGATCACGTTGGCCTGCGGGTTCGCCGAGACCAAGCGCCTGGTCGCCTCGACCCCGGTGGGCACCGCACGCTGGGTGCCGACGAGGACGACGTCGACCGGAGCCCGGGAGAATCTGGCGAGCAGCTCGTCACCGTGTGCTACACAGTCGATGCGACTAACCCCTGGAACCGCGGACATGACGCGGGTCAATCCCTCCCGCACCCCACGGCGGTCGTCGCAAATCAAGACCGTCGTCACGGGGACTCCTTCCTGCAGCCGAGTGACGTACTACTCCCCTATCGGACGCTTCGGGGGGAACCTTGACACGATCTGGTGGTAATTCTTCCGACCAGTTCGCCCAGATGTCCGTACCCGCCCCGTCACCCGGTTGGGCCAGCGAACCGAGGCACCCACGGGGAGCGCTCGGCGAGCCGGCGACCGACCGGATCGGCCCGGTGCACCACGCTCCGTAAGGCTAGGGCGGCGCACCGACAGAACCGGTCCGCGTCCGCCGGCGCCAGCTCCATCAGGATCATCGCCGCGGGCCACACGAGCGTGAGCAGTCCCAGGTCGGAGGCGTCGTCGAGGGCGGCGGAGACGAGGGCGGAGGCGCGTGCCCGGTCCCCGTTCGCGGCCAGCGCCGCCCCCAGGACCAGCGCGGACTTCACCCGGTGCCGCACCGAGCCGGACGCCGCGGCCCGCTCGGCGGCGGGCTCGGCGTGCCGGACGGCGGCGGCGGGGCGGCCGGCCCCGAGCTCGATCTCGGCGGACACCCAGCCGGTCCGGACCGCGGCCCGCCAGCCCGCGTCGGCGGGGGCGGCGGCGACCAGCCGACGAGCCTCATCCGTCCGCCCGAGCCCGACGGCGTCGGCGGCGAGACCGAGCAGAACGTCGGCCCGAGCTTCACCCGACCGGCCGAACACCGAGGCGGCCCCGACCGCACCCGGCCGGTCGAGGGACGCGTCCGAACGGGCGTCACCCGACCGGCCGAGCAGGACAACCCCGCCCGGCGACCCCAGCCCGGCGTCACCGCCGGCCTCGGCTGGCCGGTCGACGAGGGCGTTCGAACGAACGTCACCCGACCGGTCGAGCGGGACGACCCCGCCCGGCGGGTCGGACGGAGAGCGGGGCCGGCTCAGTCGGGCGAGGGCGGTGGCGTCGTGGTGGCGGGCGTTCGCGTGGCCGCCCAGTTGGCGGCGGTGCGAGGCGAGCGTGGCGGACGCGAGCGCGGCGAGGACCGGGTCGGGGTGGTGGCGGAGTTCGTCGAGCAGGGCGGCCGCGCGGGCGTACCAGCCCTGGGCGCCGAGGACGACCGCGGCGAGCCAGCGCTCGTGCGGGTCGGCGGGCGAGGCCGGCACGACCTGGTCGGGTCGGTCTCCGAAGGCCGCCGCGTGGAGGGAACTCACCGGGTGGCGCCCACGAGCGCCGAGATCCGGTCGGCCGCGTCGGCGACGTCGGAGATGCGGTCCACCCGGTCGGGCAGATCGGCGGTGAACCAGCCGGGCCCACAGGCGAACAGCCGGACCCGCTGCCGGGTACGCGGCACCCGGTCGAAGACCTCCGCCCTGCCGTGCCGGGGCAGCTGCGCCCACACGACCACCGCCGCCGGGCCGGTCCGGCGGACGGCGGCGGCCAGCGCGCCCGCCGGCAGCGCGGCGCCGAGCATCTGGGTGCCGATCCCGGCGGACGCGAGCGCGGCACGCAGCACGTACAGCGGAAGGCTGCGCCGCTCCTCCGGCGCGCAGCACAGCAGCACCGGCCGGGGGTTGCGCGGCGCGGTCACCACCGGAGTCGCGCCGATCACCGCCGCAGGGCGCACTCGTGCACCAGGTGCTCGACCTCGACGCACTCGCCCGACTGGGTCCACCGACCGGCGAGCGCGGCGAGCACGGGGCCGAGGACC
>DATABL010000118.1:0-29633 GCA_036259595.1 Actinophytocola sp. | reverse complement strand
GTAGCCGCCCAGCGCCGCGGCCCGCGACCCGGTCTCGATGGTCTCGGCGTCCTCGCGGCCCGGCTCGCGCAGGTGGGTGTGCAGGTCGACGAACCCGGGCAGGGCGACGGCGCCCCGCGCGTCGAAGGTCTCCTCGGCGGTCAGGTCCTGACCGATTTCGGTGATGACGCCGTTCTCGACCTTGATGTCGACCGCGTCCTCGCCGTAGGGGCGCACCCCCTTGAGCAACAACGACGTCACGCGACCTCCTCCTCGTGGGCCAGCAGGTGGTACAGCACCGCCATGCGGACGTGCACGCCGTTGGCCACCTGCTGGGTGATCGCCGCGCGCGGCGAGTCGGCCACGGCGGCGGCGATCTCCATGCCGCGCAGCATCGGGCCGGGGTGCAGCACGACCGCGTGCTCGGGCAGGGTCGCCAGGCGCGCCTCGCTCAGGCCGTACGCGATCGAGTACTCGCGGGCGGACGGGAAGAAGCCGCCGTGCATGCGCTCGGCCTGCACCCGCAGCATCATCACCGCGTCGACGCTCGGCAGCTCGGCGTCGAACGTGTGCGAGACGGTGACCGGCCAGCGGTCCACCTGCGCCGGCAGCAGGGTGGGCGGGGCGACCAGGACGACCTCGGCGCCGAGCGTGGTCAGCAGGTGGACGTTGGACCGGGCGACCCGGCTGTGCAGCACGTCGCCGACGATCGCGATCCGCTTCCCGGCCAGCTCGCCCAGCCGCTCCCGCAGCGTGGCGGCGTCGAGCAGGGCCTGGGTGGGGTGCTCGTGCATGCCGTCGCCCGCGTTGACCACCGACGTGCCGGCCTCGGTGAGCCAGCCGGCGAGCCGGTGCGCGGCGCCGGAGGCGGGGTGGCGGACGATCACGCAGTCCGCGCCGGCGGCGGCGAGGGTGAGGGCGGTGTCGCGCAGCGACTCGCCCTTGCCGACCGAGGAGCCGGTGGCCGAGACGTTGACCACGTCGGCGCTCATCCACTTGCCGGCGATCTCGAAGGAGACGCGGGTGCGGGTGGACGCCTCGTAGAACATGGTGATCACCGTGCGCCCGCGCAGCGTGGGGAGCTTCTTGACCTCGCGGCCGAGCAGGACGTGCTTGAGCTCCTCGGCGGTGTCGAGCACGGCGGTGGCGGTGGCCACGTCCAGGCCCTCGGTGGCCAGCAGGTGTTTCACGACGCCCCCTCGCCGGCTCGGTGTCGCGGCTCGCGGTCGCCCGGTTGGCTCGCCGGCTCCCTCACGTCGGGTCCCCCCTTCCGCTGGAGCAGGACCGCGTCCCGCCCGTCGGTCTCCGCCAGCCGCACGTGGACCTCCTCGGCGCGGGACGTGGGCACGTTCTTGCCCACGTAGTCCGCGCGGATCGGCAGCTCCCGGTGGCCGCGGTCGACGAGCACGGCGAGCTGGACGGCGCGGGGGCGGCCGGCGTCGCGGAGGGCGTCGAGGGCGGCGCGGATGGTGCGGCCGGAGAAGAGGACGTCGTCGACCAGGATCACCAGCCGGTCGTCCACGCCCGCGGGCGGGAGCTCGATCGCGCCGAGCGGGCGGGTGGGTTTGCGCCGCAGGTCGTCTCGGTAGAGGGTGACATCCAACACACCGGTCGGTACGTGCACGCCGGAGAAATCGGCGATCCGGGCCGCCAGGCGGGCGGCGAGCGGAGCACCCCGGGTGGGGATGCCGAGCAGCACGACCGGGGTCGAGTCGGACACGTCGAGTGCTGTCCGCTCGATGACCTGGTGCGCCATTCGGGCGACGGTGCGTGCGACGTCACCGGCGGAGAGCAGCTCACGCCGCTCGGCCGGGTCCGCCGCACCGCGGTCGCGCGGTGCCACGGCTGACCTCCTTCCCCGCCTCGCTGGACGGGTCCTTAAAGGACGTCTGATCTCACGCCCACGTCGGGCGCGCTAGCACCGTACCAGGCGCAATGGATCCACCAACCGGGTGGTAATCCTGCAGATCAACCGCACTTGTTCACAGATCAGCTTGACCTGGTGACAACTGTGGGTAACCATTACTCTGCGTGTTGATATGCGGCTACCCGCGGCGTAGGTGATCGGCCAGCGGGGCGAACGAATGGAGAATCGCCATATGGGCGACTACGCCAAGGCGCTGGGGAGCAAGCTCCGCGGCATCCGCCAGCAGCAGGGCCTGTCCCTGCACGGCGTTGAGCAGAAGTCCGGCGGCCGGTGGAAGGCCGTCGTGGTCGGCTCGTACGAGCGGGGCGACCGGGCGGTGACCGTGCAGAAGCTGGCCGAACTGGCCGACTTCTACGGGGTGCCGGTGGTCGAGCTGCTGCCCGAGGGCAGGGTGCCCTCCGGGGCCGAGCCGGCCACGAAGATCGTGATCAACCTGGAGCGCCTGCAGCAGCTCCCCGCCGAGAAGGTGGGGCCGCTGGCCCGGTACGCGGCCACGATCCAGAGCCAGCGCGGCGACTACAACGGCAAGGTGCTCTCGATCCGCACCGAGGACCTGCGCTCGCTGGCGATCATCTACGACATGACCCCCGGCGAGCTGACCGAGCAGCTCATCGACTGGGGCGTCCTCCCACCCGAGGCGCGCCCTTCCAAAGAGGACTGACCGCGACCGAGCCGGTGGCTGGCGCACCGGCTCGGTCAGCTGTGCCGTTCCACACACCGCCGGGGGGTTCGGCACCCAGGATTCGGGTCAGGCACGGACGGTTCGCGCGGGTCGAACCTCAGCCGGCGGACCCTGCACCGGACGGCGGCGGATCCGCGACACCGCGACGCCCGCCAGGCAGAGCGCGCCCCCGACCAGCGTGAGCCAGCCGGGCACCTCGTCGAGCAGTACCCAAGACATCACCACCACGATCGCGGGCACCACGTACGTCGTCGCGCCCATCTTGGCGGCGGTGGTGCGGGCCAGGGCGTACGCCCAGGTGACGAACGCGAGCGCGGTCGGGAACACGCCCAGGTACAGCATGTTCATCGTGGCCGACGCCGGCGCGTCGCCCAGCTCGGACACGAGCTGGCCCGCGAAGGGTAAGCACGCCACCATCCCCACCAGGCACCCGAACGTGGTCACCTGCACGGCGGAGGCGTGCCGCAGTGCCGGCTTCTGGCACGTCACCCCGAGGGCGTAGGTCGCCGCCGCGACCACGCACAGCACGACGCCGAGCACCGACGCGTGTCCGCTGCCGGAGATCGAGAAGCCGACCACCACCGCACCGGTGAACGACACGGCGATCCCCGCCAGCACCGGGCGTGGAAAGCCCTCGCGCAGCAGCCAGCCGGCGAGCAGCGCGATCAGCACCGGGCCGATGTTCACCACCATCGCCGCCGTGCCCGCGTCGACCTCGCGCTCGCCCCAGTTGAGCGCCACCATGTACACGCCGAGCCACAGCACGCCCGCGCCGGCGATCCCCGGCCACGCCGCCCGCGGCGGCCACCCTTCCCGCCGCAGCAGCAGCACCGCCACCAGCACGACCGACCCGGCGAACAGCCGGCCGAGCGCCAGCGCCCCCGGTGAGTAGTGCTCACCGGCCACGCGGATCGAGATGAACGCTGACGCCCACAGCAGCACCGTCGTCCCGACCGCGGCCAGGCTGCGCCGGTCCACCCCGGACTGAGAGATCTCCATGCCGCCACGCTATGCCGCGGCACCGACAGTTTTCGCGCGGATTTCCGCCGCCGCGTCAGAGGGTGGCGCGGAGGTGGTCGGCCATCACGGCGAGCCGGCCCAGCACGCCGTTCACGAACCGCGGCGAGTCGTCGGTCGACAGGGACTTCGCGAGCTGCACGGCCTCGTCCACCGCCACCGGGTCCGGCACGTCCTGCGCCCACAGCAGCTCGTACAGCCCGAGCCGCAGGACCGCCAGGTCCACGGGCGGCATCCGGTCCAGGGTCCAGCCCTCGGCGTGCTCGGTGAGCAGCTCGTCGATCCGCTCGCGGTGCGCCACCACGCCCTCGAGCAGGGTCGTGGCGTAGTCGTCCGGCGGGGGGTGCTCGGCGACCGCGGTGCGCTCGGCGTGCAGCGTCAGCGGGTCGGTGTCGCGCAGCGCGGCCGCGTAGAGGATGTCGACCGCGCGCTTGCGTGCCTTGCTGCGCGCGCCCACTAGGAGCTGATGCGGCCGAGGTAGCGGCCGTCGCGGGTGTCGACCTTGACCTTCTCGCCGGTGGACAGGAACAGCGGGACCTGGATCTCCGCGCCGGTCTCCAGCGTCGCCGGCTTGGTGCCACCGGTGGACCGGTCGCCCTGCAGGCCGGGGTCGGTCTGCTTGATGATCAGCTCGACCGACGTGGGCAGCTCGATGAACAGCGGCACGTCCTCGTGGGTGGCGACGACCGCGGTCTGGTTCTCCAGGAGGAAACGCGCGTTGTCCGACACGACCTCGCCGTCGATGTGGATCTGCTCGTAGGTCTCGCCGTCCATGAAGACGAACTGGTTGCCGTCCTGGTACAGGTAGGTCATCTCGCGCCGGTCGACGGTGGCGGTGTCGACCTTGATACCGGCGTTGAACGTCTTGTCGACGACCTTGCCGGACAGGACGTGCTTGAGCTTGGTGCGCACGAACGCCGGTCCCTTGCCGGGCTTCACGTGCTGGAACTCGACGACGGACCACAGCTGGCCCTCGAGGTTGAGCACCAGGCCGTTCTTCAGGTCGTTGGTGGAAGCCACGGGGTAGGTCTCTCCTGTAGTCGCAAACGGGGTCTACACGACGACGAGCTGCTTGCTCGTCAGCGTGAGAAGCTCCGGATCGCCGTCCCGCACGACGAGCGTGTCCTCGATGCGGACCCCGCCCCTGCCGGACAGGTACACGCCCGGCTCCACGGTGACTGCCATGCCGGCGGACAGTCTACCTTCACCCGTCTTGCCCAGGGTCGGGGCCTCGTGGATCTCCAGTCCGACGCCGTGCCCGAGGCCGTGCAGGAACTCCTCCCCGCGGCCGGCCTGCTCGACGACCTCGCGGGCGGCGGCGTCGACGTCGCGCACCTCGGCGTCGGGTCGCAGGGCCGCGCGCCCGGCCGCCTGCGCGGCGGCGACCAGGTCGTACAGCTCACGCTGCCAGTCGGCCGGCGGGCCGAGGACGAACGTGCGGGTCATGTCGGAGTGGTAGCCGTCGACGAGCGCGCCGAAGTCGAGCTTGACCAGGTCGCCGGCGTGCAGCACGGCGTCGGTCGGGCGGTGGTGCGGGACGGCGGAGTTCGCGCCGGTGGCGACGATCGACTCGAACGACGGGCCGGCGGCGCCGTGGTCGAGCATCCGGCTCTCCAGTTCGCGGGCCACCTCGCGCTCGGTGCGCCCGGCCCGCAGGCCGCCGTGCCCGATGAGGTCGGCGAGAGCCCGGTCGGCGGCCGCGCAGGCCATCCGGAGCGCCTCGACCTCGGCGTCGTCCTTGACCACGCGGAGCTGTTCGACCAGGTTCGGTGCCCGGACAAGCTCGACGTCGCCGGCCGCCCGGAGGACGTCCAGCTCGTCGACGGTGACCCGGTGGCTCTCGAACCCGACGCGCCCGTAGGTCTTCTCGGCCGCGCGGGCGACGAGCGCCGGCGGACACGGCCGCTCGACGATCCGCTCGAGGTCGGGCACCTGGTGCGCGGACTGGGTGAGGTAGCGGCCGTCGGTGCAGAAGACCGTGCGCTCCTCGTCGGTGGCGTGCACCAGCAGGCCGGCGTTGGAGCCGGTGAAGCCGGTCAGGTAGCGGACGTTGCGCAGGTCGACCACGAGCAGGGCGTCCAGGTCGCGCTCGCGCAGCCGGGTACGCAGCGCCGCGCGGCGGCGGGCGTGGGTGTCGGGCATGGGTACGAGCCTAGTCGCGGCGGCCTACGCTGTGGCGATGCGAACGTGGCTGCTGCGCGGTGCCGTGCTGGCCGTGGTCCATGCCGCCGCCGAGACCGGACGGGCCGACTTCGGGGTGCACAACCCGACCTCGCGCACGGCCTTCGAGGCGGTCGTGCTCGGTGCGCTGGTGGGCGTAGCCGCGGTGTGGGGCGCGGTCGACACGTGGCGCGACGTGCCCGACCGCGGCCGGGCGTGGCTGATCGCGGCGCTGATAGCGGGCTGGGGCGCCGGCATCCTGAGCACGGTCGGCAAGTCGCTCCTCGTGGACCAGACGGGCGTGGCCGACCTCGGTTCCGCCCTGACCGGCGGAGCCGCGTTCACCGCTCTGCTGGTGCTCGTGCCGGCGGGCGTCGGCATGCTCGCCGGCCACTGGATCGGCCGCACACGAACACCCGACGACGCGGAAGCCTAGAGACGAATCGTTCCTCTTCGGCTGGCCAGGTTCGGCCCTGGCCGCGGCATCATGACGCCTTCCGGAACGCCAGGTCAGTGACCGCGGTGGCGCCTGGCGCGGTGGAGTCGCGCATAGATGCGGCCGGAGCCAGGTCATTGGCCCGTCACGGTCACCGAACTGGCACCGTTCCGATCGTTCCGGTCGTGGTCTCCGCGGGTTCGCCGGTTCTCCTACGCGTTCACGGCCACCAGCGGACCTAGCGCGGGGGGCCCAGCAGGTCCGGGCCGCGTTCGTAGGAGTTCCACTCCTGTTCGCTCACGTCGTACACGGCCGAGGAGTTCAGTGCCGCCACCTCGGCGGAGGGGATCTGCCAGAGCCGGTCGTCGATGAGGAAGCCCACGCCGTGGTCGCCGAGACGGCGTGCCTCGGCACCCGGTTCCAGGTGGGCGGCCACTTCCGTGTCGGCCAGGGCCGGGATCGGCTCGTCCAGGATCCGTACGGCGAGCTTCTCGGCCACCGATCGGCGCTCGATCCGCACCAGGGTGCCGTCGACGACGAGGTCGATCGTGCGGTGGGGCGAGGGCATGGCGAAGCCGTCGAGCGCGAGCAGCGCGCGGCCCTCGCTCGCGCAGGCGTCGAAGCCGACCACGTCCAGGCCGAAGTGGCGCAGGTTCGTCGGGCCGAAGCGGCCGTGGCGGGTGGCGCGCACGAGGTCGATGGACTGGGTGCCGCACGGGTCCTCGATCGACACGGGAGCGTGCCCGTCCGGGCGTCGGACCAGGCCGGGACCTTCCGCCCACACGCCGGGCACGAGCAGCGGCTCGTACGGGTGGTACCGGAAGGTCAGGTCCCAGAAGGTGATCGTGGTGCCCTTGCTGGTCTCGTGGGCGATGGCGAACGCGGCCAGCGAGTCGACCCACATCCAGTCGGCGCTGAAGGCGTCGACGACCGAGCGCAGGCGCGCACCGGTGTCCGGCACGTCCTCGAAACCGTCCGGGCCGAGTGCCTGGACGTCCTGCTGGAAGTTGGGGTCGGGCGAGCGGAGCACGAACTGGCCGGCGCCGTTGTGCCCGGTGTAGTCGCCGGTGGTGTCGGTGAACATCAGGTAGAACTGGCCGGCGAGGTAGAGCGCCGCGGGCTGCCCGGCGCCGTAGGTGTTGCCGTTGTCGACGTGACGCGCCGAGCGGACGATCGGCTGGCCGCCGTTGGCCCTGGTCCACACCCGGCCGTCCGGGCTGGTGGCGAGGCCGATGGCGTTTCCGTGCGCGTGGTCGCCGGCGGCGCCGGTGTAGTACATGAAGTACGTGCCGCCGACGCGGATGACCGACGGGTCGCAGGTGTGCATGGCGTCGAAGGCGCCGGGGCGGCCGGAGAACACCGGGGTGGCCGCCTGGCCGTCGGGACCGCGGAAGCCGCCGCCGATCCTGGTCGACTCGGCCAGCAGGATGTCGTCACCCGGTGGGTTGGCGACGCCGAGCTGGCTGCACCACCACATCCGGTACCGCCCCCCGTCGAGCAGCAGCGTCGGCGCGTAGTTGTAGGGGGCGTCGCCGCCACCCGCGGCGATGGTGCCGCCACTGCGCCGGCCACGGGCGGTGGCGAGCGCGACGGGCTCGGGGTCGCTGGCCTCCGGGTCGTCCGGCTCGTCCTCGGCCGACGGCGACGCCTCCTGACCGGGTACCACGGCGATCGTCGGGCCGTCTCCGGCCTGCGGCGAGGCCTCGCTCGGGGTGCAACCCGCGACCAGCGCCAGTCCGAGCAGCACCGCGCGGAAGACTGCCGATCTTCGACAGTGCGTGCCGCGCATCGTAGACGTCCCCCTCCGAACGGTGGCCCCACCGAGACCCCAGTCAGTGTAGTGACTACACGGCGTGTTCGGCGGCAACCAGCTCGACTTCGAATCCCGCGTCGTTCTCCAGGTAGGTGGCGTAATGCTCTGGTCCGCCGGCGAACGGGTGCCTGTCGGCGAACATGATCCGCCAGCCGTGCTCCGGCGCGGCGGCCGTGACGCGGTCCAGCTCTGCTCTGGTACGGACGTGCAGGGCCAGGTGGTTCAACCCTGGCGCCATCCGGTCGTGTACCTCACCTCGCCGCTCCGGCGAGTCCTCGACGACGACGTAGGACGACCCGAGCCGCCAGCTCGCCCCGCGTGCCCAGCGCTGGTACTCCCGCCAGCCCAGCTCGGTGAGCAGCCAGCCGAGGGACTTCTCGGCTCCGGCGAGGTCGGCGACCCAGAGCTCGACATGGTGCACCCCACCCGGCGGCGCGAGGCAGACCATCACCCGGTGGGTGGCGCCGTAGTGCTCACCCGCCCCGACGTCGACGAACCCGAGCCACTCGGCGAACGCCCTGGCACGCGAGTTGCCGTGGTGGACGAGGGCGAACACGGCCGGGGCCCCGAGCGTGTGGTGGGCATGTCCGACGATCGCGCGGGCGGCCTCCTCGGCCAGGCCGCTGCCCCAGTGCGCGCGGGCCAGGTACCAGCCGACCTCGAGGACACCGCCCGCGAACTCGGTCGAGACGCGCGCGTGGCCCATGCCGACCACGTTTCCGCCGAGCTCGAATACCCAGTCGCCGGTGTTCGCCGGCCCGCGGTAGTCGAGCCGCCGCTGGACGAGCGCGGCGACCTGGTCGGGCCGGGTGAGGTCGTCACCGTGGTAGCGGCCGACCTCCGCGTCGGCGAACAGCCCGGTGAGCGCCGCGGTGTCCTCGGCTCGGATGGGGCGGAGCGTGAGCCGAGGGGTGTGGAGGGTGTGCACGGGTGCTACGCGTTGGCCGCGAGCCAGCGCAGCGCCAGCGGGTACCCGTCGACACCGAGCCCGACGATGACACCGCTCGCCACGGCCGAGATGTGGCTGTGGTGCCGGAACTCCTCACGCTTGTGCACGTTGGTGATGTGCACCTCGACCAGTGGAGCGGACAGCTGCGCGCAGGCGTCCCGGACGGCGATCGAGTAGTGCGTCCAGGCGCCCGCGTTGAGCACGACGGGGATCGCGTGCTCGGCGGCCTCGTGCAGCCAGCCCAGCATCTCGCCCTCGTGGTCGGTCTGCCGCACCTCGACGTCGAGGTCCAGCTCACGACCGGTCGTGACGCACAGTTCGGCGAGGTCGGCGTGGGTCGTGCTGCCGTAGATGTGGGGCTCCCGCGTGCCCAACCGGCCGAGGTTGGGTCCGTTGAGCACCAACACCTTCATCGTGGTCTCCCTCATCCGTACGTCCGGGTGCGAACACCGTAGCGCCGCCCAGCCGGCCCGTCGGCACGCACGGCCAGCCCACCGCGGGTCGTCCTAAAGGGACACCCGACGGTAGGCAGCCGCCAGCAACTCCGGTTCGGGGTCCTCGAGCCGACCCGGACGCGCCAGGCCGTCGAGCACCACGAACCGCAGCATGCCCGCGCGTGACTTCTTGTCCCCGAGCATGGTCCGCACCAGCTCGGGCAGGGCGTCGGCGTCGTAGCCCGTGGGCAGGCCGATGGAGGCCAGCACGGCCCGGTGCCGTTCGGCGGTGTGCGCGTCGAGCCGCCCGGCCACCCGGGCCAGTTCGGCCGCGAACACCAGCCCGACGCTCACCGCAGCGCCGTGCCGCCACCGATAGCCCTCCCGGCGCTCGATCGCGTGGCCGAGCGTGTGGCCGTAGTTGAGGATCTCCCGCAGGCTCGACTCGCGCAGGTCCGAGGCCACCACGTCGGCCTTGACCTGGATCTTGCGCCGCACGAGCTCGGCCAGCACGGTGCCGTCCGGGTCGAGCGCGGCCTTCGGGTCGGCCTCGACCAGGTCGAGGATCACCGGGTCGGCGATGAAGCCACCTTTGATCACCTCGGCCATGCCCGCGATGAGGTCCTCGGCCGGCAACGTCCGCAACGAGTCCAGGTCGGCCAGTACGGCGCTCGGCTCGTGGAATGCGCCGACGAGGTTCTTCCCGGCATCGATGTTGATCCCGGTCTTGCCCCCGACGGCGGCATCCACCATGCCGAGCAAGGTCGTCGGCACGTTCACCAGCCGCACCCCGCGCATCCAGCCGGCCGCGACGTACCCACCGAGGTCGGTCACCGCCCCGCCGCCGAACGCGACGACGACACCGGCGCGGTCCATGCCCATCGCGGCGAGTGCGTCCCAACAGGCGCCCGCCACCGCGAGCGTCTTGCCGGCCTCGGCGTCCGGGACAGGGACCGGATGCGCGTCCACCCCGGCGGCCCGCAGGCGACCCAGTAGTGCCTCCGCCTCGGCCACCAACGTCGGCGGGTGCACCACCGCCACCTTCGGCGCACCCGCGACGGCCTCGACCAAGTCGTCGCCGAGCCCGCGCCCGACCACGACGTCATAGGGCCGCTCAGTGGCCACCCGGATCCGCACCGGCCCAGAGCCCACGGCAGTCTCAGTCACCGGATGAGCATGTCACCGCCCGCTCCACTCGTCCCACACCACCTCCGTTCTCCCTTCATGTCCGCGCGCCGCCGCGACGACGTCGCCCTGTCGTTCCACCGCGGCCCGCTCCTTCTTCGTCAGCGTCCGATGCGCCGTCACGGTCAGCCGAAGCGTCCTGCCGGACTGCCGGGCCCGCCAGACCCCTGCGACCTCGCCCGCCAGCACGAGGACACCGGGACTGCCGACCGACCGCCACACCGCCTTGGCGGCCGCACGGTCCGGCACCAGGAACGCCCGGCTGCCGAGCACGTATGCGTCACGCGGCGGCAGCATCAGCGCGAGTGGCGGGCCCGGCGCGCCAGCCAGCGCCGCGACCGCCTCGGCATGCGCCCACAGCGGCGCCTGCACTCCTTCGACATATACCTGCTCCAGCTCGTCTCGGAGGGCATCGAAGCTCTGTTTCAGCACATCGGGTGGTGTGGTGACCGATCGGGTGTCCAGCCACACCGTCAAGTCACCGAGCGTCGCCGGCCCTGCCAACCGCAGGTACTGGCGCAGCAACTCGACACTCGCCCCGTCGTCGTCCGCGACCTCCGCGGACGGCGCCATCCGGAACCGCAACCGCCGGCCGTCATGCGGCTCCACCTCGACGCCCGCGTACAGCGTGGCGAGCCGGAACAACCCGTCGGCCACGTGATCCGTCCCGCATCCCGCACACCACGGCCGGGCGACCTTCGGTAATCGCGGACCGACCGCAGCGGACAGCTCGCCCTTCGTCGCCGTCTCGCCCGGGAACGCCGCACGCAGCTCCGCGACCACGGTCTCCAGCAGCGCCGGCCCGTCGGCCCCGGACGCGATCAGCTCGTCACCGTACCCGCCGAGGTAGGCGCGCAGCGCGTCGTTGTCGTGCGGCCACAGCGCCGCCCGGAGCAGCGGTAGGTCGACCCGCCGATGCACGTGCGGGGACCCGCGCAGGGTCAGCGCCAGCACCAGCTCCGGACGGGCCAGCCCACCGTCCACGCCGCGCTGCCGCAGCCCGAGCGCCGCCGATCCGGCCGGCGTGTCCTGCAGGCCGACGGTCAGAACGTCCAACTCGTCGACCGGTAGGTCCCCGTGCAAGCCCTGCACCGCGAGCCGGTGGGCCAGCATCGCGCCTCGGTCCAGTTCGACTGCCATGCACCCGGTCTACACCGCGGTACCGACACGCCCTCAGTCGCTGGTGACCGGGAGGGTGGCCAGCACGTCCGCCAGGACCTCCTCGGGCTGCCGGCCGCTGGTCGGGACGGTCGCCGCGGCCACCTGGGTGTAGATCGGGCGGCGCGTGTTGAGCAGTTCCTTGAGGTGCGCGCGCGGGTTCGGCAACAGCCACGGATGCAGCGGCACCAGGCCCTCGCGACGCAGCAGGTGTTCCAGGTCGACGTCCAGGAACACGACGTGGAACGGCTCGAGCAGCTCCGCCACGCCGGGCGCGGTCGGGGTGCCACCCCCGAGCGCGAGCACCCCGGTGAACCGGGGCAGCAGCCCGGTCAGCAGCTCCCGCTCGGACTCCTGGAACTTCTCGCGGCCGAGCCGTACCACCAGTTCCCCGGCCGGCAGCCCGTGCGCCTGCTCGACGTCGTGGTCGAAGTCGCGGAAGTCGACACCGAGGTGGTCGGCCGCGAGCCGGCCGACCGTGCTCTTCCCCGAGCCGGGTGGACCGACGAGGATCAGGACGGGTCCCCGTGCGCTCATCTGGCTACCACCGTTCCCGCAGCGCCGTGAGGTAGGCCTCGGCGTTGCGCCTGGTCTCGGGGAGCGAATCCCCGCCGAACTTCTCCAGCGCCGCCTCGGCCAGCACCAACCCCACCACCGACTCCAGCACGACCCCCGCCCGCGGCACCGCGCACACGTCGGAGCGCTGGTGGATGGCGACCGCCGGCTCTCCGGTCCTGACGTCCACGGTGGACAGGGCGCGCGGCACGGTCGAGATCGGCTTCATCGCGACCCGCACGCGCAGCGGCTCGCCGTTGGTGATGCCACCCTCGAGGCCACCGGCCCGGTTGGTGCGCCGGCTGACCCCGCTGACGCCCTCCGCGCGGTCGATCTCGTCGTGCGCCTCGCTCCCCCAGCGGCGCGCCGTGGTGAAACCGTCGCCGATCTCGACACCCTTCATGGCCTGCACACCCATCAGCGCGCCGGCCAGTCGGGCGTCCAGCCGGCGGTCCCAGTGCACGTGCGAGCCGAGTCCCGGCGGCAGGCCGTAGGCGATCACCTCGATCACCCCGCCGACGGTGTCGCCGGCGTCCTTGACCGCCTCGACCTCGGCGACCATCGCCTCGGTGGCGGCCGGGTCGAACGCGCGCACCGGGCTATCGTCGATCGTCGCGAGGTCGTCGGGGCGCGGCGGCGGGCCGCCCGGCGCCTCGGCCTTCCCGATCGACACGACGTGGCTGATCACCTCGGCCCCGAGGAGTTGGCGCAGGAAGGCGCGGGCGACGGTGCCGAGCGCCGTGCGGGCGGCGGTCTCCCGGGCGCTCGCGCGCTCCAGTACCGGGCGGGCCTCGTCGAAGCCGTACTTCTGCATGCCGGGCAGGTCGGCGTGGCCAGGTCGGGGGCGGGTCAGCGGTTCGTTGCGGGCCATACCGGCGAGCTCGTCACCGTCGACGGGGTCGGCGGCCATCACCTTGTCCCACTTGGGCCACTCGGCGTTGTCGATCCGCACGGCGATCGGGCCGCCCTGGGTGCGGCCGTGCCGCACACCGCCGAGGAACTCGACGGCGTCGGTCTCGAAGCCCATGCGAGGGCTACGGCCGAACCCGAGGCGGCGGCGGGCGAGTTGCTCGCCCAGGTCGGTGGTGGTGACCTCGACCCCGGCCACCATGCCTTCCAGCACGGCGACGAGGGCCGGTCCGTGCGACTCCCCAGCGGTGATCCAACGCAGCACCCGCTGATCCTGTCACGTCGTCCAAAACCGGCTCCTATCAGGGGACTTGCTCGCACGAACCGTGCGAATGGTCCATTCGCACGGTCACCTCCTTGCGGTCGCCAGGACCCCGGGCGGAACCTGGAGACATGATCACGCAGTTCCTCACGACGGCTGTCCTGGCACTCGCCGGTGCGCTCACCGGCCTCGCCGGGCGCCACCTGTTGGCCCGGCTACGTCGCGGCACGATCATCCACAGTGGATGGTTAGCCGGTGGCGTCGCCGTGCTGTGGGCGGTGCTCGGCTGGCGCGTGTCGGTGGGCGCGGTCCCGGCGTGGTGGTTGCCGGTTCCGATGGTGCTGACGTGGTTCGCGGTCCTGCTCACCGCGACCGACCTGCGGCATCGGCGGCTGCCGGACGCCTTGACGCTGTCCGCCTACCCGGTTGTCGGCGCTGCCGCCTTGGCGGCGGCCACGGCCGGCGGCGGCTCGCGGGTGGCCGCGAGTGCGTTCGCCGGCGCGGTGACCTTCTGCGTGCTGCACGCGATGGTCCACCTGGCCAGCCCGACCTCGCTCGGCGCGGGCGACGTCAAGCTGTCCGGCAGCGTGGGTGCGGTGCTGGGCGCGGTCGGGTGGCCGGCGATGGTGCTCGGCTCGGTGCTGGCGGCGATGCTGACGCTCGCGGTACGGGTGGTGGCTCCGCGCCGGTGGCGTGACGGCGTTCCGCACGGTCCGGGGATGCTGGCGGCCACCAGCCTGATCGCCCTGTTCCCGGGCGCGGCGCTGGAGGCGGGATGAACACGGTCAGCCCATGGCCCTGGCGAGGATCTCCTCGACGATCCGCGACTTGGCGTCCGCGTAGTCCTGGACGTACTTCCAGTTCCGTCGTGCGAGGTCGCGCTTGGTGGCCGCGTAGCGGTCCCGGTCGTCGTCGTGGCTGCGCAGCCAGTCACGAAAGGCCAGGATCCGCGCGATCTCCGCCGCCGCGTGGCGCGGCGAGAACACGTGCAGGTTGACGTCGTGCGGTGCGCCGTGCTTCACGCGCCGGTGGAGCACGCGGTGCTCGAGCCAGTCGGGTTCGCGGATGCGCAACACGTATCCGGCGCGCTCGAGGTCCGGGACGTACGTCGGCTCGTTCGCGCTGTCGGCGACCTGAAGGAGGATGTCGATGACCGGTTTGGCCGGCAGGCCGGGCACCGATGTCGAGCCAGTGTGCTCGATGGCCAGGGCCCGGTCGCCGAGCACAGCGGCGATCGCCGCCTGCGTTTCCGCGAACAGGGCGGGCCACCGCGGGTCGTAGTCCTCGACGACGACCTTCGTGCCGTACGGGTTCAGTTCGCCGATCGTCACGGCGCGAAGGCGGTCCTCGTCCACCTGGGCAGGCTAGTGCCGGCGGCGTGCTACGGCACCGAGATCGGCAGCGGGAGGATCCCGCCGGTGGCCTCACGCAACGCGTCCCGCATCGCGGCGCGCGGGGCCGCTGCTCCCGTGAACTGCTCGACCTGGCCGAACGCCTGGTGCAGCAACATGTCCAGGCCTGTCGCCAGCCGCCCGCCGCGCGCGGTGACCGCCTCCGCCAGGGCGGTCGGCCACGGGTGGTAAATGACGTCGAGGACGCAGGTAGCTGCTGCCAGGTCGGGTACGCACGGCTCGATCGCGGCCGCCGGGGCGGTGTTGACGAGCACGGCCGCCTCGGTCGCGAGCGCGCCGAGGTCGGCGTCGGCCCAGCGGGTCACCTCGATGGCCACGCCCAGCTTCGAGGCACACCGGGCGACGGGCTCAGCCCTGGCCGGTTCGCGGGCCACCACGCGGACCGTCCGGACGCCGAGGTCGGCGAGCCCGGCGACGGCGGCACACGCGGTGCCGCCGGCACCCAACACGACTGCGAAGGAGGTATCGGATGGACCACTGAAACCCGCGGCTGCGCGGAGGGCGCCGGTGACGCCGTCCACGTCGGTGCAGTCGGCACGCCAGCCCGTGCCGACCCGCACCAGGGTGTTCGCCGCGCCCACGGCCACCGCGCGCGAGGTGGCCGCCGCGGCGTGGGCCAGTGCGGCCTGCTTCCCGGGCATGGTGACCGACAGGCCGACCCAGGTCTCGTCGAGCGAGTCGGCGAGACCGGGTAGGGCCTCGGCGTCGGCCTCGAGGCGCTCGTAGGTCCAGTCGGTCAGGCCGAGTGCCCGGTAGGCGGCGCCGTGGAGCACGGGCGACAACGAGTGCGCCACCGGCGACCCGGCCACGCCCGCCCTCCGCGCGCCGCGCGCGGGACCGGCGGGAGCATCAGTAGGCACCGCGATCCAGTGCGTCGTCGACGTTCTGCTGGTGCTCCTCGTCGGTCACCGCGAAGCACGACGTGCCGTCGGTCTGGCACCGCACGAAGTACAGCCAGGGACCCTTCTCCGGCGACACCGCCGCCTTGATCGCCGCCTCGCTGGGGGCGGAGATGGGGGTCGGGGTGAGACCGGTGTTCTGGTAGGTGTTGTACGGGCCCTCGCGCTCGCGGTCGCTCCCGTCGGTGCGGATCGTGGGGCGGTCGAGCACGTAGTTGACCGTGGAGTCGTACTGCAGCCGCATGTCCTCGGCCAGGCGGTTGTACGTCACCCGCGAGACCTTGCCGAAGTCCTTCTCGATGGCCTCCCGTTCGATCAGGGACGCCATGATCAGAACCTGATAGGGGGTGAAGCCCGTCTCGTTGGCGATGTCGGGCATACCGACGGCCTGCATCCGCGTGGCGGAGTCGGTCACGAGCATCTTCCACAGCTCGTCGGCTGTCGCACCGGGACGCACGTGGTAGATGCCTGGCATGATCAGGCCCTCGAGCCGCCGCTCCGGCTCGGCCCGGCTGGCTGGTCCGATCGCCCACTCGGGCACGCCCAGCGCGGCCAGATCGGCCTTCTTCGCGCTGTTCCACAGCTGTTCGGCGGGAACGCAGGTGCTCTCACCGTTCAGCTCGGCGCAGGAGGCCTCCGCGAGCTTGGAGACGATGCCGGGGTTCACCTCGTCGTTGGTCAGGGTGATGTCGTGGAGCAGGGTGCCGGGGATGATCTCCATGTTGCCGACCCGGGCCTCCGGGTCGACGATCTGGCCGACCGCGGCCTTGCCGGACGACTTGGTCTTCATCACGTAGAAGCCGGGTTGGACGGCACGGACACGGGTGTCCGCCTCGGCCGCGACGATGAACGCGCTGGAACTGGCCACGACGTCGGAGTCGACCAGGGTGGCGGCGATCTCACCGGTGGAGTCACCGCTCTCCACCTCGATGACGACCTGCTTGTCGCCCTGGCCGGTGTAGTCGTCGTAGTTGCCGATGTCCATGATCTGGCGGATGCCGTAGTAGCCGCCGCCGGCGATCAACGCGAGCACGACCGCCATCCCGATCCACAGGAACTTGCGGTTCTTCTTCTTGCGCTTCGCCGGCTTGCGGACCGGGCGTCTGCGGTCGGTGTGGGGATCGAAGATGTCGAGGTCGTCGTCGGTCATGGTTCGCGCGCCTCCGGAGGCAGGTGCCGAGCCCGCCCGTCCAGCCAGGCCTGCAAGATCTCGACGGCCGCCGCCTGGTCGACGACCGCCCGCTGCCGCTTCCCGCGCACTCCGCGATCGCTGAGCATCCTGGTGGCGCTGACCGTGGTGAGCCGCTCGTCGGCCAGCCGGACGGGTACCGGGCGCACCCGCTTGGCCAGCCGTCTCGCGTAGGTCACCGCTCCGGCGGCCGCCTTGCCATGGCGGGCCGCCAACGTCCTCGGTAAACCGATCACCACTTCGACCACCTCGTGCTCGACGACGAGCGCTGCCAGCTGGTCGAGATCGGTGCCGGCACGTTCGTCGCGAGACAGGGTAACTAGTGGCGTGGCGAGAACGGGACCGGGATCACTCAGCGCGACTCCCACCCGCACAGATCCGACATCGACGCCGAGCCTGCGACCCGGCCCCGGGTCGTCGGCACCCGGCTGGTCGGGCTCACTCACGCGACGCCACCCAGGTGCGTGTCACCCGACCCGCCACCCGGCGGGGAAGCCGCGCCCAGTGACGACGCCGCAGGCCAGGAACGCGGGCCGACCCCACGCCGGGCGGGAAGCCCGTGCGCTGGGGCCGGTGCGGTGCCAGCAGCCGTGACGGCCCGGGCAGCCGAGGTCATGCGGAGCCTTCGGCCAGGGTTCGGCGCAGGGCGGAAACCGCGTCGGGGACGCCGGCCGGGTTGGTGCCGCCGCCCTGGGCGAGGTCGGGCTTGCCGCCACCGCGGCCGCCGATGGCCTGGGCGAACGAGGGCACCAGCTTGCCCGCCGCCAGGCCGTGGTCGCGGGCCGCGGCCGTTGTCGCCACCACGAAGCTGAGCTTCGGGCCGTCCGCGGAGAACAGGGCGACCACACCCGGGCGTGCGCCGAGGCGGTTGCGCACCTCGGATGCGAGCGAGCGCAGGTCGTTGCCCCCGATGCCGTCCGGCGTCGCCACCGCGACCAGTGCGACACCGGCCACGTCCTCGGCCTCGTGGGCGAGGGTGCCCGCCGACGACAGCAGCTGGGCTCCGCGCAGCTTCTCGAGCTCCTTCTCCGCGGTGCGCAGGCGCTCGACGGTCTGGCCGATGCGCTCGGGCAGCTCCTCCGGACGCACCTTGAACTGCTCGGCCAGCTGCCCGACCAGCACGTGCTCACGCGCCAGGAACCGGAACGCGTCCAGCCCGACCAGCGCCTCCACCCGGCGCACACCGGCGCCGATCGACGCCTCCGACAGCAGCTTCACCACGCCGATCTCGCCCGAGCGGTGCACGTGCGTGCCGCCGCACAGCTCCTTCGAGTAGTCGCCGATCGTGATCACGCGGACCTTCTCGCCGTACTTCTCGCCGAAGAACGCGATCGCGCCCTGCTTGCGCGCCTCGTCGAGCGTCGTGACCTCGGCGCGCACGTCGTAGTCGTTGAGCAGCACGTCGTTGACCTCGTCCTCGACGTCGGCCAGCACGCTCACCGGCACCGCCCCGCCGGGCGAGGTGAAGTCGAACCGCAGCCGACCCGGCGCGTTCAGCGAACCCGCCTGCGCGGCCTGCGTGCCCAACGCCCGCCGCACGCCCGCGTGCACCAGGTGCGTCGCCGAATGCGAGCGGGACACCGCGCGCCGGCGGGTCGGGTCGACCTCCGCGTTGACCGTCGCGTCGAGCACGATCTCGCCCGTCACCACCTTGCCGCGGTGCACGTTCAGGCCGGCGACCGGCGTCTGCACGTCCCGCACCTCGACCTCGAAGCCGTCACCGACGATGCGGCCCGTGTCGGCGAGCTGGCCGCCGCCCTCCGCGTAGAACGGCGTCCGGTTCAGCACGACCTCGACCTCGGACCCGGCGCCGGCCGACACCGCCGGCGCACCGGCCGCGAGCAGGCCGACGACCGTCGCCTCCGCGGTCAGGTCGCGGTAGCCGAGGAAGTCGCTGACCCCGTGCTTGTCCAGGATCGACCGGTAGGCACCACCGTCACCGTGGCCGACCTTCCGCGACGCCGCGTCCTCCTTGGACCGCTGGCGCTGCTCGGTCATCAGCCGCCGGAAGCCCTCCTCGTCGACCGTCAGGCCCTGCTCGGCCGCCATCTCCAACGTCAGGTCGATCGGGAAACCGTAGGTGTCGTGCAGCTGGAACGCCTTGTCCCCGGACAGCACCGCGCCGCCCGTCTGCTTGGTCTCCGTCGCCGCCAGGTCGAAGATCCGCGACCCGCTGGTGAGCGTCGCGAGGAACGTCTCCTCCTCGGCCCGCACGACCGACTCGATCCGGCCGAAGTCGCTGACCAGGTCGGGGTACGACGGGCCCATCGTGTCGCGCACGACCGCCGCGAACTCCGGCAGCACCGGCTCGTTCACGCCCAGCAGGCGCACCGAGCGCACGATCCGCCGCAGCAGCCGGCGCAGCACGTACCCGCGCGCCTCGTTGCCCGGCGTCACGCCGTCCCCGATGAGCATGACACCCGACCGGGCGTGGTCGGCGATCACGCGGAACCGCACGTCGTCGACCGGGTTGGCGCCGTAGCGGCGGCCGGAGAACTCCTCGGCCCTGGAGATCACCGGGCGCACCAGGTCGGTCTCGTAGACGTTCGCGACGTCCTGCAGCAGGAACGCGACCCGCTCGACCCCCATGCCGGTGTCGATGTTCTTCGCCGGCAGGGTGCCGATCGGCGGGTGGTCCTCCTTCGGGGACAGCTCGCCGCGCTCGTCCTGCATGAAGACCAGGTTCCAGATCTCCAGGTACCGGTCCTCGTCGACGACCGGGCCACCCTCCCGGCCGAAGGACGGGCCCCGGTCGAAGTAGATCTCCGAGCACGGGCCGCCCGGGCCGGGCACACCCATGTCCCAGTAGTTGTCCTTGCCGCCGCGTCGCTGGATGCGCTCGTCCGGCAGCCCGGCGATCTTGCGCCACAGCTCGATGGCCTCGTCGTCGGTCTTGTAGACGGTGACCCAGATCCGCTCCGGGTCGAAGCCGTAGCCGCCGTCGGACTGGCTGCCGGTGACGAGCTGCCACGCGTGCTCGATCGCGCCGGCCTTGAAGTAGTCGCCGAACGAGAAGTTCCCGGCCATCTGGAAGAACGTGTTGTGCCGGGTGGTCTTGCCGACCTCGTCGATGTCGCCGGTACGCACACACTTCTGCACGCTGGTCGCGCGCGGGTACGGCGGCGGCTCCTCACCGAGGAAGTACGGCTTGAACTGCACCATCCCCGCGTTGACGAACAGCAGGTTCGGGTCGTCGAGGATGAGCGAGGCGCTGGGCACCGACGTGTGCCCGGCCGACGTGAAGTGTTCGAGGAAACGCTTGCTGATCTCGTGTGTCTGCACGGTGTGTCCTAGGAGGGTCTGGAGGCGACGGGGGTCCGGTCACGGCGGACAGCCTCGCGCCGCACGGGCGCGGGTCAGCTGTCCGCCCGGCGAGCTCGCGCGTCGTGGCCCGGGCGGTGTCGCGCCGGCCGGTCGTCGCGGCGGCCGCGATAGGTGTCGGAGTGCGTGTCGGAACGCGGCTCGGCCAGCGCGCGCCGAACCCGGGGGGTGATCCCCGAGCGCTCCTCCACCACGTCCGACAGCTCCTCTTCGCGTTCGACCATCCCGGCCCGGATGTCGGCACCGAACGAACCGATCGCCCCGGCCAGCTCGCGCATCGCCTCGCCCAGGTTGCCGGCGATGCCGGCGGGCGTGGCCTGACGCGCCGTCTCCTTGGCCTTCCTCGACAACGCTACGCCGGTCGCGACGCCGACCCCAAGCCAGAAAAGGCGCTTCACTTGCGGCCTCCCCGCTTCCGGCCGCGCCGCGCGTGCTTGCCCTCGCCGGTCTCCTTGGCCTTCTTGCGGGCCTTGAGCGCCTTGTTCACGCCGTAGGAGAACGCGGCGATCTTCACCAGCGGGCCGCCGAGAGTGGCGGTGAACACCGAGGTCAGGGCCGAGACGTTGCCGGTGACGGCCTGCGTGTTCGCGGTGATGCCGTCCACGCGCTCCAGCTGGGTGTTGACGTGGGTCAGCGCGGTGTTGGCCTCGTCGAACAGCGGATCGGTGTTGGTGTGCGCCTTGCGGATCGCGATCGTGGCCTCGTCGAGCGTACGCCCGAGCTTGATCAACGGGATCGCCAGCAGCAGTACGAGCAGTACGAACGCGCCGGCCGCGATCAGCGCGGCGACCTGCCCTGCTGACACGAGCCCTCCTCGGTGACAGATGTCGTGGATTGCGCGTCAGGTTACCGCGCGGCTACGACAGCGGCCTGGGCGGATCACCGGGCGCGTCCCGGCGGGCCGGAACCGGAACCCCGACCCTCACCTATCCCCGCGGATCGCGCGGCGGAGCTTCGGCACCCGGTCCGCGAGGGCCCGTTCGGCTCCGCGCTGGGTCGGTTCGTAGTAGTCGCGGCCGACCAGCTCGTCGGGCGGGTACTGCTGTTCCAGGACGCCCTCGGGCACGTCGTGCGGGTAGCGGTAGCCGGTGGCGTTGCCGAGCTTCTTCGCACCGGCGTAGTGGCCGTCGCGCAGGTGGGTCGGCACGGTGCCGGCGGCGCCCTGCCGCACGTCGGCCATCGCCTGCGAGATGGCGGTGGTGACGGCGTTGGACTTCGGCGCGGTGGCCAGGTGCACGGTGGCGTGCGCGAGGTTGAGCGCGCACTCGGGCAGCCCGATCAGCTGCACGGCCTGCGCCGCGGCGGTGGCGGTCTGCAGCGCCGTCGGGTCGGCCATGCCGACGTCCTCGCTGGCGTGGATGACCAGGCGCCGGGCGATGAACCGGGGGTCCTCCCCCGCCTCGATCATCCTGGCCAGGTAGTGCAGCGCGGCGTCGACATCGGAGCCGCGGATCGACTTGATGAACGCGCTGATCACGTCGTAGTGCTGGTCGCCCTGGCGGTCGTAGCGCACCGCCGCCTTGTCGACGGTGGCCTCGACGGTGGCGAGGTCGATCGCGCCGTCGCGGGTGGCGAGCGCGGAGTCGGCGGCCGCCTCGAGCGCGGTGAGCGCGCGTCGGGCGTCGCCGCCGGCGAGGCGGACGACGTGGTCCTCGGCGTCCGGTTCGAGGGTGACGGTGCCGGCGAGCCCGCGCTCGTCGGCGACCGCGCGGCGGACCAGCGTGCGCACGTCGTCGTCGGTGAGCGAGCGCAGCTGCAGCACGAGCGAGCGGGACAACAGCGGGGAGACCACCGAGAAGAACGGGTTCTCCGTGGTCGCGGCGACCAGCAGCACGATCCGGTCCTCGACGGCACCGAGCAGCGCGTCCTGCTGGGTTCGGGAGAACCGGTGCACCTCGTCGATGAACAGCACCGTCGACTCACCGGAATGGGTGAGCCGCCGCCGGGCCTCCTCGATGACCCCGCGGACCTCCTTGACGCCCGCCGACAGGGCGGAGAGCGCGACGAACCGCCGGCCGATCGCGCTCGACACGAGCATGGCGAGCGTGGTCTTGCCGGTGCCCGGCGGGCCGTAGAGCAGCAGCGACGCCGGCGCGGCGCCCTCGACGAGCCGGCGCAGCGGGGCGCCGGGGCCGAGCAGGTGGTCCTGGCCGAGCACCTCGTCCAGCCCGGCCGGGCGCATGCGCACGGCGAGCGGCGCGTTGGCGGCGATCCGCGCGCTGCCGCCGGGGTGGCGCCGCTCCTCCTTCGGCGGGTCGTCGAACAGTTGGAGGTCGAGCCCTTCGTCCACGGTGACGACGCTACCGGCCGGCACCGACAACGGTTACCCTCGGCATCGCGCGGTTCCGGGGCCGCGTCCCGTCCGCGGACAGGGCCGAGCCCACCCCGGTTCACCCACACGTGTACTCGCACCTTCACACCTCGCCCGGCGCGAGCGGACATCGGGCGGTTCGGGTATGGAGGTCGCCATGTCACTGCCCCTGTCCGCGAACCTCGAGCAGCTGCGCAAGCAGGCGAAGGACCTGCTGCGCGCGCACCGGTCGGGTTCCGCCGAGGCAGCCGCGCGGGTCGCGGCCGTGCTGCCCGGAGGGGACATCCGGCTCGCGCAGGCGCAACTGGTCGTCGCGCGGGAGCACGGGTTCCCGAGCTGGCCCCGGCTGCGGGCCTACCTCGATCGGGTCGCGGTCGCCGGGCCGGTGCTGGAGCACCCGTTCGAGGATGATCCCGCCTACTACGCCGAGCGGGCCGAGGGGTTGCTGGCGTCGGCGGAGGACGGCACGCCGGAGGCGGTGGCGGCGTTCTCCCGCTGGTCGGTGCCCCTGACGCCGGCTGGTGCGCGGACGGTGGTGGCCCGCAACCACGGGTTCTCGTCGTGGATCGGGCTGCGCCGGCACGTCGGATCGCTCGCGGACGAGCCGTTCGCGCGGGCGTTCCGCGCGCTGCGGGAGCAGGACGTCGACGGGCTCGCTGCGCTGCTGGACCGGTTCCCCGAGCTGGTCGCCGCGCGCGGGACCAACGGCAACGACCTGTTGGCGCTGGCGTCGGCGACGTGCGACGAGCGGATGGTGGCGCTGCTGGTCGAGCGGGGCGCGGACGTGACACGCGGGAACCGGCACGGGTGGACGGCGTTGCACCAGGCGGGCTACTCGAACCTGCCGCGGATGGCGCGGGTGCTGCTGGACGCGGGGGCGCCGCTGGACGTGCCGGCGCGCGGTGACGGTGGGACTCCGCTGGTGGTGGCGCTGTTCTGGGGCAACCGGGAGGTGGCCGCGCTGCTCGGGACGGCGCCGCGCAACCTGCGGGTCGCGGCCGGGCTGGACGACGTGGCGCTGGTGGAGGAGTTGTGGGGGACGCCGGCGGCGGGTGCGCACCGGGCGTTCTACCGACCGCACGGCGGGTTCCCCGCGTGGCGGCCGTCGGACTCGCCGGAGCAGGTGCGGGACGAGGCACTGAGCTGGGCGGCCCGGTGCGGTGCGGTCGCCGCGGTGGACGCGCTGGTC
This sequence comes from Actinophytocola sp., assembly GCA_036259595.1. GTDB lineage: Bacteria > Actinomycetota > Actinomycetes > Mycobacteriales > Pseudonocardiaceae > Actinophytocola. The sequence goes on along the minus strand of DATABL010000118.1, from coordinate 5,846 downwards.
GAGCGGGGCGCGGCGGTGGACGCGAACGTGTACCAGGGCACGGCGCTGACGTGGGCGGCCACGAAGGGCCGGGTAGCGGTGGTGCGCCGGCTGCTGGAGCTGGGCGCACGGGTGAACCTGCCCGGCACGTTCGGCGGACCGCGGCACGGGGTGGGCACGACCGCCCTGCACCACGCGGCGGAGAGCGGCCACCTCGACGTGATCGAGGTGCTGCTGGCCGCCGGCGCGGACCGCACGGCCACCGACGCGCTCTACGGCGGCACCCCGGTGAGCTGGGCCGAGCACAACAACCAGCGCGAAGCCGCCGACCTGCTGCGATAGCGGCCGCATGGCCGGTGCGCCTACGCCCGCGAACCGGCGAACCGGCCGATCACCTCGCCGACTGCGGGCGCCCAGCCACACCACGCACCAGCCGATCCCCACGCCGACTGCGGGCGCCCAGCCACACCGCGCACCAGCCGATCCCCACGCGACAACGTCGCACCACCTGCACCCCACCCCGGCGAACGGCCGACCACACTCCGAACCGGGCAGTTGCCTTGCCGCACCGGCGGGCACCGTCACGTTCGACCCGCTGCCGCGAAACGTGTCGGGACGCTTACGGCGAAAGCCGCGGAGCGTACGCGCGACCCCGCCGGGGCGTCGCACGCCTGCCGCTACGCTGCCGGACGTGCAGCGAACCAGGCAGATTCCCGACGACGTCGCGCTGGTCGTGCGGCCGGTGCGTCGGTCCGCGGTCCGCGGACAGTTGCCGACGATCGTGATGTTCGCCGTGACCACGGTGATCGCCGGGTTCGGGGTGGCGGCCACCGGTAGCCCGATCGGCGTGTGGGGCGTGGTCGGCGCGCTGTGCCTGCTCGGGCTGGTGCTGGAGGTGCTGGGGTTGCGTTCCGAGGTCGCGCTCGGGCCCGTGCTCGCCGCCGACGGCGAGCACGTGTGGGTGCGCATCGGCGGGTTCCTGACCCCGGCGTCGGTGCGGCTGGACTGGGCGGAGATCAACGGGATCGCGCTGCGCACCTGGCACGGCCGGCGCAACGCGACCGCGCGCTACCTCACCTTCGACCTGGCCAAACCGGTCGCCGACGACCTCGCCGGCTCGCTGGACGGCACCCAGGACCGCCGGATGCGCCGGCTCGCCAACACGTTCGGCTCGCCGATCGCGCTCTCCGAGCGGCACAAGGACACCACGCTCGACCAGACGCTCCGCGACCTGCGCGCACTCGCCCCGGACGGCGTCCGGATCAGCACTGCCTGACGTCAGGGAGCGTTCAGTTCCAGGACCGCCAGTTCGTTTCCGTCGTGGACGTTCTCGACCGTCAGTCCGGCGCTCTCCGCCAGTGCGGTCAACGCGGCGAGGTCGCGGGCCGCTCCGGCGGCTACCGACTCGATGACGAACACGGCGCCGTCCCCGCCCGCCGCCTCGGCGCAGCGGCGCAGGATTCGGCGTGCGTCGTCGTCGCCCCACTCCCGCAGGACCGCCGCCAGGAGGTAGCCCTCCGCGCCGGGCGGGAGTTCGGCGAAGAAGTCGCCGGCCACCGCGCCCGCGCGGTCCTCCAGCCCGGCCGCCTCGATCCGCTTGCGCGCCGCCTCCGCCGTCTCCGGCAGGTCGAGCACCCTGCCACGCAGGGACGGGTACTCGTTCAGCAACGCGATCAGCAACGTGCCGTCGCCGCCGCCGACGTCGAGCACGTCACCGAGGGCGCCCCAGTCGTACGCGGTCACCACGCGCGAGGCCGTGTCGTCGTCTCGTGCGGTCATGGCCACACCGTACGACATCGGGGTCAGCGGAACGCGGGGTACAGCGGCAGCGGCCTGGCGTCGTCGAACCGGGCTCGCAGCGCCTCCCGGACCCTGGTCGAGTGCTCGGCGACGGGGTCCACGCCGGCCGCCTCCGCGGACTCGGCGAGCCGGCGCCAGCGGTCGACCAGCACCTGGCTCTCCTTCGGCGTGTGCGCGAGGCTCGACGAGTGGGTCTGCGCGGCCTCCGGCCGGGTGAAGTACTGCCAGGTGGTCAGCCACACCCAGAACAGCTGCGCGTCGAGCAGCCGCGGCACCAGCACGGCGTCGTCGTCGAGCTCCGGCCACACCGCGCGCACCTCGGCGCGCCAGCCGGCGACCATCGCGTCGGTCATCCCAACCGGCAGCGCGAACGGGCACCAGCACGACGGGAACGGCACCTGCAGGTACGCCGCGTCGAACAGCGCGTTGCGCACGCAGCCGCCCTCGAAGTCGAGGAACCGCACGCCCCGGTCGGTGATCAGGTTGTTGTCCGGGCACGAGTCCGACGGGCTGAACGCGCGGTGCCGGCCGGTCTCCAGCAGCGAGCGGCTGCGCTCGGCGCACTCCAGCATCGCCGCAGAGGTCGGCACGTCCAGTTCGTCGGAGAGCACCAGCGGCAGGCCGTCCAGCGCGGCGGCGCCGTCGACGGTCAGCGGGTCCTTGAGGTCGGGCGGGGTCAGCCGGCGCTGCAGGGCGTCGAAGTCCGCCTCGCGGCCGGCGGTCGTGGCGTGCAGCCGGCCGAGCGAGCGCGACCAGGACAGCAGGGCGCGCTCCGCGTCCCGCGCGTCGCGGCCGAGCAGCTTGTCGGCCAGGGTCGGCGCGCCGCCGAGGTCCTCCAGGACCACCAGGCGGCTGTCCGCGCCGTGCGCGAACAGCTCGGGGCACATCCGGTCCTCGGAGGCGAGCGCGGTGAACAGCTGGTAGGTCGCCGCCTCGCGGACGAAGCTGTCGCAGTGCTGGTCGGCCGGCTCGAGGTACCGCTTCAGCACCATCGTGCGCGGCAGCGAGAACGGGCTGGCCGACACCCTGACCCGCACCACCACCGACCGCTCACTGCCGCCGAGGTCCTCCGGCTCGGACAGCTCGATCCTCGCACCGAACCGGCGGCTGAGCACCGACTCCGCCGCGACCACGGTCGCCAACACCTCTGGGTCCGCTTCGCCACCGAGTGCCGGTGGGTCCGCGGCGGTTTCCACACTCATCTCCTCAGACCCTACTCCCCGTCCCTGGCACCGACCGTAGTCGTGTCCATCGATCAAGTAGCCAGGGTTGTCCGGACAACAAACGAACACAGGTGTGTGTCGAGCACGTTTCGACGGCCGAGAAATCTCACCCCTCGGACAGCGGACGCCCGGCGTCGCTCCTCGCCCCCGTGCGCCGGCGCAGCATCAGCACCGCCGTGGCGGCGACGACGATGCCCAGCAGGTTCACCGCGAGCTGCCCGATCGACCCGACGAACCGCCCCCACTGCCCGAGGATCAGCGCCACGCTCGCATAGCCGGCGGCGGGCACCGTGGTCACCGAGATGAACACGCCCACTAGCGCCGCCGACTTGGCCGAGGTCATCGACAGCATCCCGGCCGCGCCGGCGAGCACCGCCGCGATCAGCGACCAGTACCCGACCGTGTACACGAAGTCGACCTCGTGCGTCTCGGTCAGTGCGCTCGTGTCGAACAGGTCGACCGCGTTGCCGGCGACCGTGCCGAGCGCGGTGACCGCCATCGCCAGCGGGAAGCCGACCGCGAGTGCCAGCGCCGCCCGCCGCACCAGGTCCCACCGGCGGCGCACCAGGCCGACCGCGACGGCCGCGAGCGGACCGAACTCCGGCCCGACGACCATCGCGCCGACGATCGTGACCGGGGACGCGGTGACCACCCCGACCGCGGCGAGCAGGCACGCGATCGACAGGAACGCGAGGAACGTGCCGTTGAGCCGGGACTCCTCCCCCGTCCGGGCGAGGAGCTCCTCCCACACCACGGCGTCCGCCGCGTCGCCCGGCGCGTCCTCCTCGGCCCGGTCCGCCGCGTCGGACAGCGCCGTGTCGATCTGCTCGAGCGTGATGCCGCCGACGCGGTCGACGCCGAGACCGCAGAGCGCGGCGATCATCTCGTCGGCGGCCTCGCGGGCGACGTCGGCCTCGATCATGTCGCCGGCCGGGCGGACGGCCGCGCCCGGGAGCCGGACCAGGTGCGCGGCGCCGGGGTGCTCGTCGAGCAGGCGAAGGACGTCGACGGTGAGCTCCGGCGGGCAGATCACCCGCAGGTGCAGCACCGGCTACCCCTTCGCGGGCGCCGGCTTCGCGTCGACCCCGGCCTCCTTGCGCTGCGCCGGCGTGATCGGCGCGGGCGCGTTGGTCAGCGGGTCGAAACCGCCGCCGGTCTTCGGGAACGCGATCACGTCGCGCAGGGACTGCTCGCCGGCGAGCAGCATGACGATCCGGTCCCAACCGAACGCGATGCCGCCGTGCGGGGGCGGGCCGTACTTGAACGCCTCGAGCAGGAAGCCGAACTTCTCCTCGGCCTCCTCGGCGGTGATGCCCATGACCTCGAACACGCGCTTCTGCACGTCGGCCTGGTGGATACGGATCGAGCCGCCGCCGATCTCGTTGCCGTTGCAGACGATGTCGTAGGCGTAGGCGAGCGCGTTGCCGGGGTCCTGCTCGAACCGGTCGATCCAGTCGGGGTTCGGCGAGGTGAACGCGTGGTGCACGGCGGTCCACCGGCCGCCGCCGACCGCGACGTCGCCGGCGCTGCGGGCCGCCTCGGCCTCCTCGAACAGCGGGGCGTCGACGATCCAGACGAACGACCAGGCGGACTCGTCGATCAGGCCCAGCCGCCGGCCGATCTCCAGCCGGGCCGCGCCGAGCAGCGCGCGGGCGTCGGCGGGCGTGCCGGCGGCGAAGAAGACGCAGTCGCCCGGCTCGGCGCCGGTGGCCTTGGCCAGGCCCTCGCGCTCGGCGTCGGAGAGGTTCTTGGCGACCGGGCCGCCGAGGGTGCCGTCCGCGCCGACGAGCACGTAGGCGAGGCCCTTGGCGCCGCGCTGCTTGGCCCACTCCTGCCAGGCGTCGAGCTGGCGGCGGGGCTGGTCGGCGCCGCCGGGCATGACGACCGAGCCGACGTAGGGCGCCTGGAAGACGCGGAACGGGGTGTCGGCGAAGTACTCGGTCAGCTCGGTGAGCTCGAGGTCGAAGCGCAGGTCGGGCTTGTCGGTGCCGTAGCGGGACATGGCCTCGGCGTAGGTCATGCGCCGGATCGGCAGCGGGATCTCGTGGTCGGCGAGCTCGCGCCACAGCGCGGCGATCACCCGCTCGCCGAGGGCGATCACGTCGTCCTGCTCGACGAAGCTCATCTCGATGTCGAGCTGGGTGAACTCGGGCTGGCGGTCGGCGCGGAAGTCCTCGTCGCGGTAGCAGCGGGCGATCTGGTAGTACCGCTCGACGCCGCCGACCATGAGCAGTTGCTTGAACAGCTGCGGCGACTGCGGGAGCGCGTACCAGGAGCCGGGCTGGAGACGGGCGGGGACGAGGAAGTCGCGGGCGCCCTCGGGGGTGGACTTCGTCAGGGTCGGTGTCTCGACCTCGACGAAGCCGTCGTCGTGCAGGACGGTGCGGGCGATGCGGTTGGCTTCGCTGCGCATGCGCATGGCGCGGGCGGGGCCGGTGCGGCGCAGGTCGAGGTAGCGGTGGCGAAGGCGGACGTCCTCGCCGACGGTCAGGTGCTCGTCGAGCTGGAAGGGCAATGGGGCGGCCTCGCTGAGCACGTGCAGCTCGGTGACCAGGACCTCGATGTCGCCGGTGGCGATCTCCGGGTTCTCGTTGCCCGCCGGCCGCTGGGCGACCTCGCCGACGACCCGGAGGCAGAACTCGGAGCGCAGCGCGTGCGCCCGCTCGGCCATCTCGCCCTCGCGGAACACGACCTGGACGACCCCGGACGCGTCGCGGAGGTCGACGAAGATGACCCCACCGTGATCACGACGGCGCGCGACCCAACCGCTCAGTGTGACGCTCTGGCCTACGTGGTCGGCGCGAAGCGTCCCGGCCTCGTGCGTGCGGATCACGGCGTGCTCTC
>DATABL010000117.1:0-2258 GCA_036259595.1 Actinophytocola sp. | reverse complement strand
ACTTCGACCACCTGACCTGAGCCCTTCGCAGATCAGGGCGTACGACATGACCGGCGCGCGGCCCGGCGGAGGCACGGTGCCGCGGCGCCTTCGGAACGGGGATGGCTCGCCCTCCCGGGGTGGCTCCGGCCTCGGCGGTGGCGGTGGCGGCCGGGGCGGGTCGGTCGCCGGCCGTTCCAGCATCCGCGGGTCGTAGCGGCGCAACCGCTGATCGACCTCGGCCGCGGTCTCCTCGCACGGATCCGGGGCGGGATCCGGGTCGGGCACGTCCGGGCGCACCGGCTCCCCACGACTCCGGTAGACCCGCCCGAGGGGGCTGACCCAGCGGAACAACCCCGGCTCCGGCTGGCTCAAGTTCCAGCCGCGGTCCTTGTCCGGGTGGTGGCGCCGGCACGCGGGCCGATGTTGTCCTCGACGGTCTACCCGCCGCGGCCGTGCTCGCGGGTGTGGTCCAAGTCCGAACGCCGCGCCGGGCACCCGGACGACGACGGTGCGCCGCGGACGACCCGGCCGACTTGCTGGGAGCGCACCCGCACAACCCGCCGCCGTTGACCGGAGCCGTCGACCCGACCCGGCCGCGTTCGACGAGGTCGTCACGCGCGAACCGGTGAAGGACCCGGACCACAGCCAGGCCGGCGACGGCGTGCTGAACTCGGCCGACGGGAGCGTCTCGGTGCTGTCCGCGGCCCCGCCGCAGGACGACGGGCGGTGTAACGACCCGAACGATCGTGACGAGTTCCGCTGTCGACCGTTCACCCCTGCCGCCGGCCCGATGTCTCGTTCGAGGCGCACCACGATCGTCCCGGTCCGGCACCACGCATTGGTTCCGCTGATGATCTTCGACCTGATCGGCCTCGTCGTCGGGCTCGGCGTCGTGCTCGGGATCATGATCCTGCTCGAGCGCGATCGCCACATCTAGGACCGGCGCGATCACGATCCGTTCGCGCTGGTGGGACGGCGCGCCCGGCTCGGCTGTACCCGCATCGGCTCGCCGGGCATCTTGGGGTACTCCGGCGGGTAGGGCAGGTCGCCGAGGCCGCGGTCGCGCTCGTCGGCGGCGAACCAGTCGAGCACGGTCTCCAGCCCGCCCACGGCCTCGTCCATGCCGGCGTGCGGGTCGCCGCGATCGGCCAGCAGGCCGGGCACGGTGCGCACGTCGAAGTCCTCGGGCTCGACGTCGGACAGCGTCTCCCAGGTCAGCGGCATCGACACGGTGGCCCGCGGCCGGCCGCGCACCGACCAGGCCGAGGCGACCGTGCGGTCCCGCGCGGCCTGGTTGTAGTCGAGGAACACGCGCTCGCCGCGCTCCTCCTTCCACCAGTCGACGGTGGCGCGCTCGGGTGCGCGCTCGGCGACCCGCCGCGCGATGGCGATCACGGCGTGCCGGACGGCGACGAAGTCCCACTCCGGGCGGATCCGGCAGAACACGTGGACGCCGCGGCCGCCGGAGGTCTTGGGCCAACCCACGAGGCCGGCCTCGTCGAGCACCTCGCGCAGGACCGCGGCGACGGCGACGGCGTCGGCGAAGTCGGTGCCGGGCTGCGGGTCGAGGTCGATGCGCAGCTCGTCGGGGCGGTCGGTGTCGGCGCGGCGCACCGGCCAGGGGTGGAAGTCGAACGTGCCCATGTTCGCCGCCCACACCAGCACCGCCTGCTCGGTGGGGCACAGCGAGTCGGCGGTGCGGCCGCTGGGGAACGTGACGCGCGCCGTCTCGACGTACGGCGGGGCGCCCTTGGGGAGCCGCTTGGCGAAGAACGCCTCACCGTCCAGGCCGTCCGGGTAGCGCTTGAGGTTGGTGGGCCGCTCGCGCAGCGCGCGCAGCAGCGGCTCGGCCACGGCCTGGTAGTACCGGACCACCTCGCCCTTGGTGATGCCCCGCTCCGGGAAGTAGACCTTGTCCGAGCTGGTCAGTCGCACCTCGCGGTCACCGTCGGGACCGGGGACGGTCAGCAGCACCGCCGCGCTCTTGCTCGCCACGGGAGCGGACGCTACCCGCTACCCTTCGCACCGTGCCCGATCTCCACGAACCGGACCGGCCGGGCCGGTCCTCGCAGTTCGACGACGAACTGCTCGGGCTCGACCCCGACGACCCGGAGGCGCAGGCGTTCGCGGCACACCTGGACCGGATGCAGCGCCACTCCCCCGCGTTCACGGTGGAGGGCTACCTGGACGGGGTCCGCGACTTCGCCGACTCGGCCAACCGGGCCGAGGGCGGCAGGCGGTGGGCGGCCGTGCTGGTGGTCGTCCTGCTGCTCGTC
>DATABL010000116.1:0-14286 GCA_036259595.1 Actinophytocola sp. | reverse complement strand
ACCATGTGGGTGACGCCCGCCCGGTGCACACCCGTGAGCGTCGCGTACAGGCCCGGCACGGCGACGTCCAGGTGCGCCCGCGCGGTCTCCGGTGTGTCCCACCGCGCGTTCGGCCCCATCGCCATGAACACCAGCGAGTCGACGCCCTCGGCGAGCGACGCGACGAGGTCGACGTCGTGCAGGTCGCCGGCGTGGTAGTCCACACCGGCCGCCGGGTCGCGGGGCTCGGCCAGGTCGAGCACCCGGACCTCGTGCCGTCGCGCCAGGTGCGGCACGACGATCGACCCGACCGACCCGCAGCCGCCCACCACCAGCAAGCGCATGACGCTCCTCTCAGACCCGCACGTGCGCGTTCCGACCGGCACGCAATCCGACCACAGTGTGCACGGCCGCGACCCCGGCGAGAACCGCCAGCGGCACCCGCCAGCCCCCGGTGGCGTCGTGCAACGCGCCGATCGCCACCGGCCCGACGGCGGCGAACAGGTACCCGATCGACTGCCCCATGCCGGCCAGCGACGCCGACGAGCGCGGGTCGGCCGCGCGCAGACTGAAGAACGCGAGCGCGAGGAAGAACAGGGTGCCCGCGCCGACCCCGGTGACCACCGCCCACACCATCGCGAGCCGTGGCGCGACCAGCAGCCCGAGGTAGCCCAGCATCGCCAGCACCGACCCGCACGCCGCGACCGCCCGCTGGTCGGGCAGCCGCGCCAGGACGATCGGCACGACGACGCTCATCACCACGCCGACGATCTGGTAGACGAACAGCAGCCAGCCCGCGTACTCCTCGCTCGCCCCGGCGTCCTGCGCGATCGACGGGAACCAGGCGAGCACGGTGTAGAACCCGCACGCGGACAGCGCCATGAAGGCCGAGACCTCCCAGGCGAGCGGCGAGCGCCACGGCGCCCTGGGCTTGACGGTCTCCGGCTCCGGCACGACGCGGCGGCGCAGCTGCGGGGCCCACAGCGCGACCGCGACGAGCGCGAACCCCGCCCAGCACCCGAGCGAGGCGCGCCAGCCGCCCGGCAGCACCCCGGCCAGCGGCACCGCGATCCCGGCCGCGGTGGAGGCGACGATCCCGATCACCGCGGTGTAGACGCCGGTGACCGCGCCGACGTGGTCGGGGAAGTCGCGCTTGATCATGCTCGGCAGCAGGACGTTGCCGACGGCGATCGCCGCGCCGAGGAGCACCGTCCCGGCCCAGAGCAGCCCGGCCACCGGAACCGACCGGAGCACGATGCCGGCCACGAGCCCGACCATGGCCGCCCAGAGCATCTGGTCGACCCCGAACCGGCGGGCCAGCCGCGGCACCTGCGGCGAGACGGCCGCGAACGTGAGCAGCGGCAGGGTGCCGATGAACCCGGCCTCCCCCGCGGTGAGCCCGAGGTCGCGGCGGATCGTCTCGAGCAGCGGACCGACCGAGGTGATCGCGGCCCGCAGGTTGGCCGCGATCAGGAGGAACCCGACGGCCAGCAGAACGCGGCGGCCGACGCCCCGGTCTTTAGCAGTCCTCACGACCGTCACGGACCAACGGTGTCACACCGTCCACCCGCACGGCAATTCCACCGCCGAGGCCTGTGGACAACCGCGCACCCGCGCCGGCCCACGCGTTCACTCTAGCGGCGGGCACCGACAGTTTCGGGCCGGCGGCGAGCACGCCTGTGGACAGACGGACCGGCCGCAACGTGAGGCTTGCCACCCGTGTGGGTGATCGACGGATCTGGTGAGATGGCGGCGTGGCCTGGATCGAACTGGAGAACGCGGTCAACGTGCGTGACGTCGGTGGGCTGCCCACCGGCGGCGGCGCCCCGACACAGGCCGGGCGGCTGGTCCGGTCGGACAACCTGCAGGACCTCTCCCCCGCCGACGTCACCCGCCTGGTCGACGAGGTCGGCGTGACCACCGTGATCGACCTGCGCAGCCAGAGCGAGGTGACCTCCGAGGGGCCCGGCCCGCTCGCCGCCGTCGACCGCGTGCGGCACCTGCACCTGTCGGTCCTCCCGGAGAGCGACGGCATGACCGACGCCGCGGCCGACGCGCTCGCCCTCAACCGGCGGCGCGCCCGCGAGCGCGACCCGTCGGACCTGATGCTGTCGTTCTACCTCGGCTACCTCGAGGACCGCCCGGACAGCATCGTCGAGGCGCTGCGGGCGATCGCCGACGCGCCCGGCGCCGCGCTCGTCCACTGCGCCGCCGGCAAGGACCGCACGGGGGTGGTCGTCGCGCTGGCGTTGACCGTCGCCGGCGTCGAGCGCGAGGTCGTGGTCGCCGACTACACCGCCACCGGCGAGCGCATCGACCGGGTGCTCGCCCGGCTGCGGGCCTCGCCGACCTACGCCGAGGACGTCGACCGGCTGCCCGCCGAGGAGCACCGGCCGCGAGCGGCCACAATGGACGGGCTGCTGACCCGGCTGGACACCGAGCACGGCGGCGTGCTGGGCTGGCTCGCCGCGCACGGCTTCGACGCGCGGGACGCCACTCGCTTGCGCGACAAGCTCCTGGAGGTCTGAATGGCAAGGTCCGCGCTGGTCACCGGTGGTACCGGCGGGCTCGGGGTGGCGGTCACGACCGCGTTCCTCGACGCCGGCTGGCGGGTCGTGGTGCCGTGGGTGGTCGAGCGCGAGCTGGCGCGGATGCCCAAACACCCGCGTCTCAAGCTGGTCCGCGCCGACCTGTTCGACGAGAAGTCGGCCCTGGAGTGCGCGGCCGCCGCGGCCTCCAGCGGGGACGCTCCGCTGCGGGCGGTGGTCAACCTCGTCGGCGGCTTCGCCGCGGGCGGGCGGGTGCACGAGACCCCGATCGACGAGTTCGAGAACCAGCTGCTGCTCAACCTGCGTGCCACCTACCTGACCTGCCACGCGACGCTGCCGTACCTGGTGCAGTCGGGCGGCGGGTCGATCGTGTGCATGTCCAGCCGCGCGGCCCAGCGCCCGTTCGCCGGCGCCGCGGGCTACGTGACGTCGAAGGCCGCCGTGCTCGCCCTGGTCGACGCGCTGAACGTCGAGTACGCGGACGCCGGTGTGCGCGCCAACGCGGTGCTCCCCGGCGTCATCGACACCCCGGCGAACCGCGAGGCCATGCCCGACTCCGACCGCCGCGACTGGGTCGCCCCGGCCGACATCGCGCGCACGATCCTGTTCCTCGCCAGCCCCGACGCCTCCTCGATCAGCGGCGCGCACATCCCCGTCGACCGCGCCTGACCCCTAAGGGGAGATTTCAGGGCGCGGGCCGGATGCCGGCCGGACCCGCGTCCCCATAGTGTCTGCGGCGTGGTTCTCATCGAGACGGACTCGCTGGAAAAGCGATACGACGACAAAGTCACCGCGCTCGCCGACCTCACCGTGGCGATCGAGCCGGGGGTCGTCGGCCTGGTCGGGGTGAACGGGGCCGGCAAGAGCACGCTGATCAAGCTCGCGCTCGGCCTGCTGGCTCCCACCGGCGGCACGATCCGCGTACTGGGGCACGACCCGATCGCCGACGGGGAGGCGGTGCGCGCCCGCGTCGGCTACATGCCCGAACACGACTGCCTGCCGCCCGACCTGATCGCGGCCGAGTTCGTCACGCACATGGCCAGAGTCAGCGGCCTGCCCGCGGCGATGGCCCGCGAACGTGCCTCGGAGACCCTGCGCCACGTCGGCCTCTACGAGGAGCGCTACCGCCGCATCGGCGGTTACTCCACCGGCATGAAGCAGCGGGTCAAGCTCGCCCAGGCGCTCGTGCACGACCCGGAGCTGCTGCTGCTCGACGAGCCGACCAACGGGCTGGACCCCGAGGGCCGGCGCGCCATGCTCGACCTGGTGCACCGGATCGGCACCGAGTTCGGCATCTCCGTGGTGGTCTGCTCGCACCTGCTCGGCGAGATCGAGCGCATCTGCACCTCGCTGGTCGCGATCGACGCCGGCCGGCTGCTGCGCTCGGCGACCCTGTCGGCGATGACCCGGCACAGCGACCTGCTCGTGGTCGAGGTCGACGAGGACAGCGACGACCTCGCCGAGCTGCTCACCCGCTCCGGCCTGACCGTGGGCCGCAAGGACCGCACGCTGACCGTGCGCATGGGCGAGAACCCCGACCAGACCTACGACCTGATCCGGGACTCGGTGGCCGACCTCGACCTGTCGCTGCACCGGCTGGAGCGACACCGCCACCAGGTCGCCGACCTGTTCCGGGACCTGCCCACCGCGGAGGCGACCCATGCCTGACGACCGGACCGGTGTCATCCACGACATCGGCTACCAGCGCTACGAGGGGCCCCGGCTCGGCCGCGGCTACGCGTCGCGCTCCCTGTTCGTGCACAGCCTGCGCTGCGCGTACGGCCTCGGGCGCAGCGCCTGGGCGAAGGTGCTGCCGATCGGCCTGCTGTCGGCCGCGTCGATCGCCGCGCTGATCCTCGTGGTGGTCAACACCCAGCTCCCGGTCGAGGTGATCGACTACGTCGGCATCGCGTCCACGTTCACCTACGCGGCGACGGTGTTCGTCGCGGTCGTGGCGCCGGAGCTGGTGTCGGTCGACCTGCGCAGCAACCTGCTCGCGCTGTACCTGTCCCGCCCGCTGCGCCGCGCGGACTACGCGCTGACCAAGCTCGCCGCGCTCGCCGCGGCCACGTTCGTGATGCTCGGCGGGCCGATGCTGATCCTGTTCCTGGGGATGGCGTTCAGCACCGACAACGGGATCGCCGGGGTGTTCGAGGAGTTCGGCGGGCTGCTCCAGGGCCTGCTCGCCGCGGCCATCCACGCCGCCGTGCTGGCCGCGATCGCGCTGCCGCTGGCGTCGCTGTCCGGGCGGCGGGTGTTCGCCACCGGCATGATCATCGGCGTGACGCTGCTGACCGCGCCGGTCAGCGGCGTGCTGCAGGCACTCGGCGACGGCGCCGGCCGCCAGCTCGCCGGCCTGATCGACCCGGTCAGCCTGCTCAACGGCGTCGACCGGTGGCTGTTCGACGGCGGGATCTTCGACGTCGGCCCGTACGGCCCGGTGTACGGGCTCGGCGCGCTGGTGATCATCGGCATCGGCACGGGGTGCACCGTGTTGCGGTATCGGAAGGTGAGGTCATGACGGCGGTGGAACTGGCCGCGGTGTCGCGCTGGTACGGCAACGTGGTCGCGGTCAACGACGTGACGCTGACCATCGGACCGGGGCTGACCGGCCTGCTCGGGCCGAACGGCGCGGGCAAGACGACGGTGCTGCACCTGATGGCGGGCCTGCTCGCGCCGTCGCAGGGCACGGTCACCGTCGGCGACGCGTCCGCGTGGCGCAACCCGGACATGTACAAGACGCTGGGGCTGGTGACCGAGCGGGAGAGCGTGCCCGGTTTCCTCACCGCCCGGGAGTTCGTGCTCTCCTCGGCGAAGCTGCACAAGCTGGACGACCCGGAGGCCGCGACCCGGCGCGCACTGGGCATCGTGGAGATGGAGTCGGCGCAGGACCGGGAGATCTCCACGTACTCCAAGGGAATGCGCCAGCGGACCAGGGTCGCGGCCGCGCTCGTGCACGACCCCGGGGTGCTGCTGCTGGACGAGCCGTTCAACGGCATGGACCCGCGGCAGCGCATGCACATGATGGAGCTGCTGCACCGGATGGCCGACGAGGGCCGCACGATCCTGTTCAGCTCGCACATCCTGGAGGAGGTCGAACAGCTGTCCGGCACGGTGCAGGTGATCGTGGCCGGCCGGCTCGCTGCCTCCGGCGACTACCGGCACATCCGGCGGCTGATGACCAACCGGCCGCACGTGTTCACCATCTCCTCCTCCGACGACCGCCTGCTCGCGACCGTCCTGATGGGCCAGCAGTCGGTGTCCGGAGTGTCCATCACGGACGGTTCGCTGCAGGTGCACGCCAGCGACTACGGCACGTTCGCCCGCGCGCTGGCCAAGCTCGCCCGGACGTCCGGCATCCGGCTGACCAGCATCCAACCGGCCGACGAGTCCCTCGAGAAGGTCTTCTCCTACCTGGTGGCGACATGAACACGACTGTGATGTCCCTGACCGCACGTGCCCTGCTCGGCCGGCGGCGGGTGCTGATGCTGCTGCCGATGCCGCTGGTGCTGATCGCGCTCGCGCTGCTCGGCGTCACGAGCGGGGCGGAGTCGGGGGTGTGGGGCCCGCCGGTGTTCGGCAGTCTGGGGCTCAGCGTCATCCTGCCGCTGACCGCGCTGATCGTCGGCAGCAGCGTGCTCGGCCTGGAGATCGATGACGGCACGATCACGCACCTGCTGACCAAGCCGTTGCCGCGCAGCGAGATCATCCTGTCCAAGCTGTGCGTCGCGTGGCTGGTGACGACGGTGGCCACCGGGATCCCGTTCGCCGTGTCGGCGGCGATCGCCGGGTCGGGGGCGCTCGCCGTGGGGATGGTCGCCGGGGCGCTGCTGGGTTCGCTCGCGTACTGCGCGCTGTTCCTGGCGCTGAGCCTGGTCTCCAAGCGGCCGGTGGCGGTCGGGCTGGTCTACATCATGCTGTGGGAGAACCTGCTGGTCGGCTTCGTCGATGGCGCGCGGGTGTTCAGCGTGCAGCAGCACGCGACGTCCTTCGCCAACGCGATCGCCCAGTCGGACATGCTCAACGACACCGTCCCGGTCGTCACCGCCATGATCATCGCCGCGGTCTTCGTGGTCGGCGGCACGGTGGGCGCGACGATGAAACTCCGCTCGTTCGCCCTCACCGGCGAGGCGAACTAGCCATAGCGGGCGTTCTCCAGCATCACCGCGATCAGCTCGGTGCGGCTGGTGAGGGTGTCGGGGTGGTCCGGGCCGAGGACGTGGCGGCGGGAGCGCAGCACGTCGCGCAGCTCGGTGGCCGCTTCGCGGAAGCGGCCCATGCCCATCAGTACCGCGGCCAGGTTGTGCCGGCTGACCAGTGTGTCCGGGTGCGTCGCGCCGAGCACCCGGACACACGCGTCCAGTTCGGCGCGGTGGGCGGTCAGCGCCTCGTCCTGGCGGCCCAGGTTGTTCAGCACGGCGGCCACATGGTCGCGGCTGGTGAGAGTGTCCGGGTGGTCCGCGCCGAGCAGGCGGTTGCGGGTCGAGAGCACCCCGCGGTGCTCGGCCAGGGCAGCCTCGTGCCGGCCGAGCGCGTTGAGCGCGGCGCCGACGTTGGTGCGGCTGATCAGCGTGTCGGGGTGGTCGGGGCCGAGCAGGTGGCGGCGGGCGTCGAGGACGTCGCGGTGCTCGGCCAGCGCCTCCTCGTGTCGGCCGAGGTGGGCCAGGGTCGCGGCGTAGCTGTTGCGGCGGCTCAGGTTCTCCTCGATGTTGGCCGCGCCGTCGAGGGTGCGGGCGTGCATCTCCAGCGCCAGCTCGTACCGGCCGGCCTGGGCGGCTGCGTAGCCCATCGCGCGGGCGTCGGCGGTGTCGGCGTGGCGCAGCGCGGTGCGCAGGACCTCCTCGGGGACCGGGTCGAACGGGTGGGAGCGCTGCGCGTGGTCGACCAGGTAGTCGAACACGGTCGCGGTGTCGCCGTCGCGTTCCAGCAGCGCCGACGGGTCGCGGGTGGTCGCCCACGCCCAGGCGTCCGCTGTGGACTCGCCCGGCCCGGGCAGGTAGTGCGGGTGCACCTCGTCGAGCAGCGCAACCGGGAGCGGGCCGCGGTAGCCGGCGCGGCGGCAGTCGACGGCGGCGGAGACGAGCGCGGCGCCGTGCGGGTGGGTGCCGTCGCGCCAGCGGGCGAGCAGGCGGGGGCCGCCGGCGAGGTGTTCGGGTAGCCGGTCGGTGTCGGCGAGGGCGGCGGCGAGGGCCGGGACGCGCCGGGCGCGGGCGAGTTCGGTCGCGGAGAACGCGGGGTCGAGGTCGACGCGCTCGGCGGTGGCGAGGAGCCGGTGGCGGCACTCGGCGAGGGTGCGGTCGGACTCGGTGGCCAGCAGGTCGAACTCGTGGCGGCGCATGGTCGCCACGACCACCCGGTGCCCGGCGGCGAGGAGCTCGGTGACCGTGCCGGGGGTCAGTACGTCCAGGAACCGCTCCAGGTCGTCGAGCCAGAGCACGGCGCGACGGGTGCCGGCCATCTCCGCGACGGCGGCGGCGAGGTCCGGCGGGGCGGGGGCGAACAGCCGGTGCCGCCCGAGCGCGGCGGACACCGCCGCCCACGCCAGCCGCGTCTTGCCGGCGGCGGCGTGGCCGACGACCAGCGCGAACCGGCCGGGCCGCAGCAGCGCGACCAGCTCGTCGTGCCGGTCCCGGCGGACGTAGGGTGGCGTGCCGCCGACCGCCCGGTGCACACCGACGGTGACCGGGTCGCGGACGGATCGGACGTTGCCGTGGCGCCTCATCACACCTCCCACCGTTTTGCGTCGCCGCGGGCGTGCCCAGCGTGACAGGTCCCGGCACGAGAAGATGACAGGTGTCCGTCGCGGACGCCGACACCGAGGCCGCCCCGCCGTAACCGGGAGGAGCACGCACCATGACCGCTGCCCAGTTCGCCGCCAGGCTTCGCGCCCGCGAGCGCGTGATCGGGTACTGGACGGTGCTCGACGCGCCGCCGGCGACCGAGCGGATCGCGCGGCTCGGCTACGACTACGTGTGCCTGGACGGCCAGCACGGCATGGTCGGCTACTCCGGCCTGCTGTCATCGCTGATGGCGGTGGACGCGGCCGGTGGTGACACGGTCGGCCTGGTGCGAGTGGAGGCAAACGACATCACACCGATCGGACGCGCACTGGACGCCGGGGCGTGCGGCGTGATCGTCCCGCTGATCGACACCGCCGCGGACGCCGCCGACGCGGTCGCGTCGGTGCGGTACCCACCCGAGGGCCGGCGGTCGTTCGCGCCGAGCCGCGCGGGCTTGCGGGTAGGCGTGAAACCGGCGGAGGCCAACGCGGTGAACGTGGTGATCGCGATGATCGAGACCCCGGGGGCGCTGTCCGAAGTGGACGCCATCTGCGCGACGCCGGGCCTGGACGGGGTCTACGTCGGCCCGTCGGACCTGAGCCTGGCGGTAGGCGGAGCATTCCCGCTCGACCCGACGGTGACGGAGAAGTTCGAGCAGGCGGTGACGAAGGTGCGCGAGGCCGCCCGGCAGGCCGGGATCGCGGCCGGCATCCACACCCCGAACGGCGAGACCGCGGCACGCCGGCTGGCCGAGGGCTTCACGTTCGCGTCGATCTCGTCGGACCTGGCCCACCTCGAAGCCGCGGCCCGCAACCACCTCGAGACGGCGAAACAGTGAACGGACGGGCGAACGGGTTTGCCGCCGAGCCCCCGCCCGGCCCCGCGACGTGGCGAACGGGGTCTCGGCAAGGGGGTGGTGGCGCGGTGAACCGAGCGGCAAGCGAAGACACGAGCAAAGTAACCAGCGTGACGCAACACAGCACGAACAGAGCGGCGACGTGGTGACCCGAGTGGCAAGCGAAGACACGAGCAGAGTGACCGGCGTGGTGCACCAAAGCACGAACGGGGCGGCGACGTGGTGAACGGAGTGGCGAACGGGGCGGTTTCCGGGGTGCGGGGCTGGTTGACCGTGCTGTCGGGGACCGCGTGTCTGGTGGCGTTCGTGGTGTGGATGTTCAGCACCGGGACGGCGGAGCTGGTGTCCGGGTTGCTCGGTGCGCTGGCGGGTCTGGTGCTGGTCGTGCTGTCGGTGGTGGGTGCGATCGTCGACCACCGGCCGGGGGTGGTGCTGGTGACGTTGGCGTTCCTCGGTGTGGGTGCGGTGTTGAGCGCGGTCGTGTTCGGGTTCGCATACCTTGGGGAGTCGCTCGTCTATCTGCGTGGCGATCCCACGACGGCCGAGGTCGTTCGCTGTGAGGAGGAGGACGGCGAGCCGGACGATGACTGCGAGGCCCGCTGGACGGTCGACGGCCGGGAGCACACGGGCGAGATCGAGCTCTCCTTCGCCCAACAACCGGGCGATACGGTCCCGATCCACGCGGTCGGCGGTGACGCTGTCCGGGCGGGTGGGCTGACGGTGCTGGTGGTGGCGTCGAGCGGGGTCGCGGTGTTGTCGCCGGTGGTCGCGTTCGTGATCTATGGATCGGTACGCCGCTCACGCTCGACCTGACCGCCGGCCCGGGCGGTACGACACCCGTCAGCGGCACGCCGACCGGCGACGCAGCCAACCGCGTCCGCCGCCGCTCGCGGCCGAGTATCACCGGCATCGCCGCTCCCGAGACGCACTCACAGCGAGTACTGCTGTCATCGAAACCGCCACGGGCGGTGGCCGACCTGCGGGACCGCCACTCACGTTCGGCCGGGTCGCAGGCTCGATGCGACAGGCAGCACCGGGCGCGTTGGACGCGTACGCGTGCCGGTGCGGGCGCGAGTCACGCGTCGTCGTCGCTTGTCGCTTCGTGGCGGCGGTGATCTCGGTATTGTCGGGAGCGGGATGCGCGGCCTTGCTTTTCGGGCGCCGATTCTTTCCGTTGGCGGTGTTCCGCGTGTTGGGCGGTCGGGTGTGGTGGGGCTGCTGTCGAGCGGGGTTCTTCGCGAGTCAGGTGTCTGTGCGGCGCTCGTGTTCGGGGTGGCCGTTGGGTCGGCGCAGCGAGCGGCGGAGGACGAGTGCGTACCGCAACTGCCTTGCGGCGTAGCGGATCTGCCGTCTACGCGACGGGCGCAGGTCGTACAGTTCGGCACGGAACTCGGCGGCGAAGCGTTCGCGGTGCTCGGCGGGTAGCAGGAACACCGACATCGACAGCAGCATGCGGGACAGCGGGTTCAGCCGCAGGACCAGCACGCGGGTGGAGAAGTCGGCACCGTCGAGCGCCAACGAGCGCGCGATGTCGTGTGCGTCGGCCAGGGCGCGGGTCAGCGCCCCCGCACCGGGAATGCCGGCCGCGAGGTCGCGGACCCGGGCGATCGCGAACGTCAACTCCCAGGCGTCGTCCACCTCTGACAGCGCGGTCAGGCGCTCGCTGACGAGGTCCACTTCGGCGAGGTGCCTCAGGCGATGCCGGCCCGTGCCCATGTGTCGGGACATCGAGTTCGCCAGCAGCCTCGCGCGGACGTAGGACTGCCCGAGCACGGTCGCGAGCACCCGTGCCCGCCCACGCCAGCGCGCGTCCGTGAACGACAGCCCGATGACGCGGAACGCGGCGCCGTGCCGGCCGCTCTGCGAGGACACCTCGAACTGGACGAGGGCGCGGAGGCGGAGAACGAGTCCGGAAACCGTGTAGCGGAGCCGAACGCCGATCACTGGCCCCTCCCCGCGAGTCCGGGCCGGAGCCGCAGCCGGGCCACCGTGGCGTCGGCGCGGGCGAGTGCCGCCTGGACGGACGCGATGCCGTTGGGGTCGAGCCGGTAGTAGCGCCGGCGGGGTCTGCCCTCCTCTCGGGGGTCGATGTTCTCCCAGTGACTTCGCAACCACCCGGCCTTCTCCAGCCGCGCGAGGATCGGGTGGATCGTGCCGCTCGGCAGTCCGGCGGCGGCGCAGATCTCCAGTCCGTACAGCTCCCGCGACGGGTCCTCCAGCAACGCGTGCAGCACCCGTTGGGTCGGAAGCGTCATCCGCGGAGTCGAGCTCTCCCCAGGCATTGGGCAACTCTACTTAGCCCCTAGGTAGAGCACAACCGTGCGTGACGATGTGCGCGATCAGGCGATCTTGCGCCACCACCCGTCCGGGTCGGGCGCATCGGCCACGGATAAGAGCTCACCGGGCCGCGGGACCGCGACCTGGACGTCGTGCCGTGCCGCGTCGGTGAGCACGCGCTCGACCGGTTCGGACCAGGAGTGCATGGCCAGGTTGAACGTGCCCCAGTGGACCGGGACCAGCAGGCCGCCCCGGACCGCCCGGTGGGTGGCCACGCCCTCCTCCGGCGTCATGTGGATGTCCGGCCAGTACGGTGAGTAGGCACCGACCTGGATGAACGTCACGTCGAACGGGCCGTGCCGCTCGCCGATCTCGCGGTAGCCGTCGAAGTAGCCGGAGTCGCCGGTGTAGAACACGCGCTGCCCCGCACCGGCGACCACCCAGGACGCCCACAGGGTTCCGTTGCCGCCCGGTCTGAGCCGCCCGGAGAAGTGCCGCGCCGCGGTGGCGGTCAACTCGACATCGCCCAGGGTGGCCGTCTCGGTCCAGTCGAGCTCGTCGATGCGGGACGTAGGGACGCGCCATCGTTCGAGATGCGCGCCGACCCCGAGCGGGACGACGAACCTGGCCCTCGGCCACAGCGCCGCGATCCGCCGGATCGTGGCCATGTCCAGGTGGTCGTAGTGGTCGTGCGAGATCACCACGGCGTCGACCGGAGGCAGGTCCTCCAGCGGCACCGGCACCGGGTGCAGCCGCCGCGGACCGACCACGCTGGACGGCGAGGCCCGTTCGCTCCACATGGGATCGAACAGGATCCGCCGGCCGTCGAGCTCCACCAGGACCGTGGCGTGCCCGAACCAACTCACCCGTAACCCGTCCGGCGGCGTGCCGAGGTCCGGTCTGACGAGTGGCACCGGCCCGGCCGGACGGCGTCTCTCGACGCCGAGGGCCATGTCCCGCAACGCCCCGCCGGACGGTGCCGAGACGCTGGCCGGCACCGTGTTGTGGAAGGCGCCGTCGCGGTAGTGCGGCGACGCGCGCATCCTCGCCAGCCGCTCCCCCGACGGCCTTCCGCCGAGCGCGGCCGGCACCTGCCAGCCCGCCCGGACCAGGGCAGCCCCCGCACCCACCGGCACCAGCAGCGCCGAGCGCCGCATCACCTCATTGACCCGCATCGTTGTCCCCTCCTCGGTCGTGACATCGATACTGCCCCGGCGTTGCTGAGGGAAAACTGAGAACGCCGCGCACCTGGCTGGTACGCGGCGTTCCCACAGGTCAGCGACTGTTCTCCCCGGTCAGCGGCTGGCGACGCGGCGGCGCTGGGCGCCGTAGAGCACCAGAATCGCGCTGAGCAGGATCAGGTTCTTGACAACGAACTCGCCCTCCGTGGTCAGCATCAGCACATTGCCCCCCTGGAAGGTGACCTCCGGCTGGGTGATCAACGCGAGGAACGTCCCGGTCAGATGCGCGAACAGCAGCGGCAGCACGACCCGCAGGCCGCGGCCGAGCAACAGCGCGGCGCCGAGGAGGACCTCGACCACCCCGAGGAACGGTACGAACCAGCCGCCGTCGAGCAGCGGGATCCAGTTCACGGTGTTGTCGACGAACTCCGCGACCGGCGTGTCGTTGGTGATCTTGAGGGCGCCGAACCAGAGGAACGTGACGGCCAGCGTCAGCCGCAGGGCCGGCAGGCCGAGGCGGCCGGCGAGGTCTCCGAGAGCGGCCTCGGTGCGGGCGATCAGGTTCGGTCGGAGCTCGGTCTGCGGCGCCTGGTGAGTCGGGCGCTCCTGCGTGGTGGTCATCTGTGGATCTCCTCTCGCTCGGTAACAAGACTGGCCTGCGAGAGGGGTGCGCCGCGTCCCTTGCGCGGCGGCATCGTGCCTGCGTAACGGGGGTGAGCGGCGGTGTGCCGCGGTACGCCCGGCGGGCCCGCGGGGGCGACGCCGGCGGGGGTAGGGCGGTGGCCGCGGCTACGCCCCGGGGAGGAGACGGGTCCCAGCCGGGCCGGGACGGCGCGCGTGGTCCCGCAGGTCACGTGGGTGACCGCGCGTAGTACCCGGTCGGGTTACGGGCTGGCGATTCCGTGGACGACGCCGAGCTCGAGAAGATCCTGCGGGCGTAGCTTGAGCTGGCTCGCGAGCTCCGGGACGTCGGCCGGATCGCGCTTGAGGATGGCGGCGGCGAGCTCGGGGGCGATGACCGAGAAGTACGCGTCCGGGGTGATCCAGACCCGGTCGACCGAGCACAGGGCGAGCGCGCCGCCGGACCCGCCCTCACCGACGACCAGGGTCGTCACCGGCACCCGCGCACCGGCGATGGTGGCGAACAGTTCGGCGATCGCGGGGCCGACGCCGGCGCGCTCGGCGTCCGGGCCGGCGGCGGCGCCCGGGGTGTCGACGAGGGTCAGCACCGGGATGCCGAGCCGGTCGGCCAGGCGGACCAGGCGGCTCGCGGTGCGGAACCCGGCCGGGGTGGTCGCGGTGCCGGTCTGGGCGGCGAACGCGATCGAGCGACCGCGGCGGCGGCCGATCCCGCAGAGCACGCCGTCGTCGACGCCACCGGCGCGGTCGCCGCGGATCGACAGGCGGGTGTCGAAGTAGTCGTCGAGGTAGGCGGCCGCGCGAGGGCGTTCGGGGGCGCGGGCGCGTCGGACGGCGTGCCAGCCGTCGGTGGCCGGGGTCAGGGCGCCGAGCGCGCGCGGGATCTCGACCGGGTCGGCGGGGGTCCCGCGCAGGTGGGTGAGCCACTCGGCGAGGCGGGCGGGGAGGTCGGTGAGCACCTCGTCGACGTGACCGGCGGCGTGCTGGGCGGCGGCGGTGTAGGCGGGGTCGTCGGCGTGCTCGGG
>DATABL010000115.1:0-19780 GCA_036259595.1 Actinophytocola sp. | reverse complement strand
GAGCCGACGTCCAGGTAGAGGCGCGAGCCGTTGCGCAGGAAGACGTTGGAGGAACGACCCCAGGACACCACACGCCGAAACAGGTACCGCGCGACCTCGTCCGGGCTCAGCCTGCGCTGGCCGTGAAACGTACAGGTCACGCCGAACTCGGTTTCGATGCCGAAGATCCGCCGCTGCATCCTCTTAGCCTAGGCGCTTCCGGTCGGAACGTGTCTGGTCGACACCAGCTGAGATGAACGCGTCATCGAGCTGTCAGCCCTCGCCGGAGCTGTCGTCCTCGGGCTTCGGGTCGACCGGCTCGCCCTCGGGCTTGTCGTCCGGCTCCGGCGCGTCGGCCGGCAGGAGCGCGGTGAGCGCGGCGCCCTCGATCCGCCGGAACGCCCGCTTGGGCCGGGAGCGCTCCAGCACCGCGACCTCGAGCTTGCCGACGGGCTGGCCGTTGTCGCCGTTGGTCGGGCGGCTCCCGGCGGTCAGGCCCCGCACGGCGTTGGCCAGCGCGTCCTCCAGCGACATGCCCTCCTGGTAGGAGTCCTTCATCGTGTTCGCGATCGGCTCGGTCTGCCCGCCCATCACCAGGTACTGCGGCTCGTCGACGATCGAGCCGTCGTAGGTCAGCCGGTAGAGCTGGTCGGACTCCGCCGTGGTGCCGACCTCGGCGACGCAGATCTCCACCTCGAACGGCTTGAGCTGGTCGGTGAACATCGAACCGAGGGTCTGGGAGTAGACGTTGGCGAGCTGGCGGGCCGAGACGTCCTTCGGGTCGTTGGCGTAGCCCCACAGGTCGACGTGCCGGATGCCGCCGCGGCGCAGGCTCTCGTACTCGTTGTAGCGCCCGGCCGCGGCGAACCCGATGCGGTCGTAGATCTCGGAGACCTTGTGCAGCGTCGTCGACGGGTTCTCGGCGACGAACAGCACGCCGCCGGAGTACTTGAGCGCCACGACGCTGCGGCCCCTCGCGATGCCCTTGCGGGCGTACTCCGAGCGGTCCCGCATCAACTGCTCGGGAGAGGCGTACAGCGGCATGGTCACGGCGGGGACTCCTCGTTCTCGGGGAAAGGGTGGGTGATCGCCTCAGCCGCGGGGCTGGGCGGAGCGCTGGGCTACCACGGCCTCGGTGACCGCGGCGAGCTCCTCCTCGGGCACCGGCACGGCGCCCTCGGCGGCGGTGACGGTGACGATGCTCGGGTAGATCCGGCGACCGAGGTCGGGGCCACCGGTGGCCGAGTCGTCGTCGGCGGCGTCGTAGAGGGCCTCCACGGCGTGCCGGACGGCGGTCTGGGCGTCGCTGCCCGGGTCGTAGAGCTTCTTGAGGGCCGACCGGGCGAACAGCGAGCCGGAGCCGACCCCGTGGAAGCCGGCGCGCTCCTCGTAGCGCCCGCCGATCACGTCGTAGGACACGATCCGGCCCGCCCGCGACGGGTCGTCGGCCGTGGTGTCGTAGCCGACGAACAGCGGGAGTGCCGAGAGCCCGGACATGGCCAGGTCGAGGTTGCCGCGCACCATGTTGGCCAGCTTGTTGGTCTTGCCGTCCAGGGACAGCGAGACGCCCTCGATCTTCTCGTAGTGGGACAGCTCGAGGGCGAACAGGCGCGCCAGCTCGATCCCGAGCCCCGCGACGCCGGCGATGCCGACCGCCGAGTAGGCGTCGGTGATCACGATCTTCTCGATGTCCCGCTGGGAGATCAGGTTGCCGCTGGTCGCCCGGCGGTCACCGGCGATGAGCACGCCGCCGTCGAAGGTCAGCGCCACGATCGTGGTGCCGTGCGGGGGCTCCGGGTTGAGCTGCGCCACCTGACGCGACCGGACCGCCTCGTCGAGGCCGGAGCCCCCGAACCACCCGGGCAGCAGGTGCGGGGCCTGCGCCCGGAGGAAGTCGGTGAACGAGGACGTGCCGGCCGTCAGGTAGGCAGCCGGTAGCGGTGCGCCGGGCATGGCGCGCGAAGGGGTGTGTTCCATGCCTGCTTTCGTTCCTGGTTAAGCCGTGAAGCGGGGACTGCCGACCGTGGGCCGGGGACTACTGGCCACCCTTCTGGACGTAGGCGCGGACGAAGTCTTCGGCGTTCTCCTCGAGCACGTCGTCGATCTCGTCGAGGATCGTGTCGACGTCCTCGCCGAGCTTCTCCCTGCGTTCCTGCCCGGCCGGTGCGCCGCCGTCGACATCATCGTCGTCGCCGTCGCCGCCACCCTGCCGCTGCGTCTGCTCCTGGGCCATGTCGCCTCCCGAATCGGGGTCTGATCTCAAGATTACCGGCGGGGACCGACAGTGTCGCTAGAACTAGCGTCGCGCGTTGCCGGTCAGCTCGTCGACCAGCGCCTCGGCGGTCTCGGAAACGTCCAGCAGCGCGCCGACGTGCGCCTTCGTGCCCCGCAGCGGCTCCAGCGTGGGGATCCGGACCAGGGACTCGCGGCCCAGGTCGAAGATGACCGAGTCCCAGGACGCCGCCGCGATCGAGCTCGGGTACTTCTCCAGGCAGCGGCCACGGAAGTAGGCGCGGGTGTCCGACGGCGGGGTGGTGATGGCCGCCGTCACCTCCTCCTCGGTGACCAGGCGTTTCATCGAGCCGCGGGTGACCAGGCGGTTGTAGAGGCCCTTGTCCAGCCGCACGTCGCTGTACTGCAGGTCGATCAGGTGCAGCCGGGGCGAGGCCCAGCCGAGGTTGTCGCGCGCCCGGAAGCCCTCCAGCAGGCGCAGCTTGGCCGGCCAGTCGAGCCGGTCGGCGCACTCCATCGGATCGCGGGACAACGCGTCCAGGATGTCGCCCCACGTGCTCAGCACGTGCAGGGAGACCTCGTCCTGCTCGGTGCGGTCGAGGTTCTCGGCGATCAGCTCGCGGTAGGCGTGCTGGAGGTCCAGGCCGGTGTACTTGCGGCCGCTGGCCAGCTCGACGGTGGCCTTGAGGGTCGGGTCGTGGGACAGCGTGTGCACCGCGCGCACCGGGTCGGCGAGCTTGAGGTGGTCGAACCGCAGGCCGCTCTCGATCATGTCCAGGACCAGCGCGGTGGTGCCGACCTTGAGGTAGGTGGACGTCTCGGCCAGGTTCGCGTCGCCGATGATGACGTGCAGGCGGCGGTACTTGTCCGCGTCGGCGTGCGGCTCGTCGCGGGTGTTGATGATGCCCCGCTTGAGCGTGGTCTCCAGCCCGACCTCGACCTCGATGTAGTCGGAGCGCTGGGAGAGCTGGAAGCCGGCCTCCTCGCCGGCCACGCCGAGGCCGACCCGGCCCGACCCGCACACGACCTGGCGGGAGGCGAAGAACGGGGTGAGCCCGGCGATCACCGCGGTGAACGGCGTGCTGCGGGCCATCAGGTAGTTCTCGTGCGTGCCGTAGCTCGCGCCCTTGCCGTCGACGTTGTTCTTGTAGAGCTGCAGGCGCGGCTGGCCCGGCACGGTGGCCGCGCGCATCGCGGCCTCCTCCATCACCCGCTCCCCCGCCTTGTCCCAGATCACCGCGTCACGGGCGTTGGTGACCTCGGGCGCGGAGTACTCCGGATGCGCGTGGTCGACGTAGAGGCGGGCGCCGTTGGTGAGGATGACGTTGGCCGCCCCCAGGTCCTCCACCTCGGGGTCGGACGGCGGCACGCCGGGGGCGCCCAGGTCGAACCCGCGCGCGTCGCGCAGCGGCGACTCGACCTCGTAGTCCCAGCGCGCCCGCCGGGCCCGGGGGATGTCCGCGGCGGCGGCGTAGGCCAGTACGACCTGGGTGGAGGTCAGTACCGGGTTGGCGGTGGCGTCTCCGGGTACGGAGATGCCGTACTCGACCTCGGTGCCCATGATCCGGCGCATGCCCCAAGCCTACGGGGATTCGGAGTCAGGCCCAGGACAGGGCGGCTCGATCGTTCCAGTACACCTCCGGGGACTGCGCGAGTCCGGCCAGGTCGGCGGTCGGATCTCCCGCCGTCAGGGCCGCCAGGTTGCTCCGGAGCTGCCCGGGCCCGGCGGGGCCGAGCAGGACGGTGTCGGCCCACGGTCGGGCCAGCGCGGCGGCCAGCGCTACCGCGTCCGGCCCAACGTCGTCACGCTCCGCGACCGCCGCGAGGGCCGGTGGGGGGTCGACCGCGAGGCGCCCGTTGGCCAGTGCCTCCTTCACCAGAACGTGAGCGCCGCTCGAGTGGGCCTCCAGCAGCGCTCCACCGACCGAGGGCTCGAGCACGTTCCAGGTCGACTGGACGGCGGTGAAGACGGGCCGTCCGTGCCGCTCCAGCGCGAGCGCCCGGCGGACGGTCTCGGCCTGCCGCGGGCCGGAGGTGGAGAAGCCGACCCGAACCGGCAGGGCCGCGAGGGCGTCCTGCAGGGCCAGGTCGTCGAACAGCGGGCTGTCCGGGGTCAGCGAGTGCACCTGGTAGAGCGCGAGCCGCTCCCCCAGCAGGGCGGAGCTCTCCGCCCACTGGGCCGAGAACCGGGCGAGCGAGTGCTCCTTGACCTCGTGCACCGGCGCGTCGAGCCGCCACCCGCCGACGTAGGCGTAGCCCCACTTGCTGGACACGGTGAGGTCGTCGGGCGCGCGGGTGTCGAGCCAGCCCGCCAGGAACTCCTCGGCGCGGCCGTAGGAGCGCGCCACGTCCACCCAGCGCACGCCGGCGGCGTAGGCGTCGTCGAGCACCGCCCAGGTGGCGGCGCGCATGGCCTCGACCGACCGGCCGGCGGGCAACTCGCCGCGGCCGACGTTGATGTAGGCCGGACGGCCGAGAGCGGCGAGCCCCAGCCCGAAGTGCTGGACGCCCGCCGCCCTCTGAGTCATGCCCTACAGGTACTGGCCGGTGTTGGTGGCCGTGTCGATCGCTCGGCCGGACTCCTGGTTCTTGCCGGTGACGAGCGTGCGGATGTAGACGATCCGCTCGCCCTTCTTGCCGGAGATGCGCGCCCAGTCGTCCGGGTTGGTGGTGTTGGGCAGGTCCTCGTTCTCCGCGAACTCGTCGACTATCGCGTCCAGCAGGTGCTGCACGCGCAGGCCGGGCTGCTTGGTCTCCAGCACCGACTTGATCGCCGCCTTCTTCGCCCGGTCGACGATGTTCTGGATCATCGCGCCGGAGTTGAAGTCGCGGAAGTAGAGCACCTCCTTGTCGCCGTTGGCGTAGGTGACCTCCAGGAACCGGTTGTCCTCGGTCTCGGAGTACATCCGCTCGACGGTGTGCTGGATCATCGCGTCGATGCACGCGCCCGAGTCGCCGCCGAACTCCGCCAGGTCCTCGGCGTGGATCGGCAGCTTGTGGGTCAGGTACTTCGAGAAGATGTCCTTCGCCGCCTCCGCGTCCGGCCGCTCGATCTTGATCTTGACGTCGAGCCGGCCCGGGCGCAGGATCGCCGGGTCGATCATGTCCTCGCGGTTGGAGGCGCCGATCACGATGACGTTCTCCAGGCCCTCGACGCCGTCGATCTCGCTGAGCAACTGGGGCACGATCGTGGTCTCCACATCCGAGGACACACCGCTTCCTCGGGTGCGGAAGATCGAGTCCATCTCGTCGAAGAACACGATCACCGGCGTGCCCTCCGAGGCCTTCTCCCGCGCGCGCTGGAAGATCAGCCGGATGTGCCGCTCGGTCTCGCCGACGAACTTGTTCAGCAGCTCCGGGCCCTTGATGTTCAGGAAGTACGACTTCGCCTCGGAGGCGTTGCCGTCGCCGCGGATGGCCGCCACCTGCTTGGCCAGCGAGTTCGCCACCGCCTTCGCGATCAGCGTCTTGCCGCAGCCGGGCGGGCCGTACAGCAGGACGCCCTTGGGCGGCCGCAGCTCGTACTCGTGGAACAGCTCGGAGTGCAGGAACG
The DNA here is from genome assembly GCA_036259595.1 of Actinophytocola sp. Lineage (GTDB taxonomy): Bacteria > Actinomycetota > Actinomycetes > Mycobacteriales > Pseudonocardiaceae > Actinophytocola. The sequence continues at coordinate 14,016 of DATABL010000115.1, read as the reverse complement.
GCAGCTCGACCGCGTCGCGGATCTGCTCGATCTGCCGGAACAGGCCGCCGATCGACTCGTAGTCGACGTCCGGCACCTCCTCCAGCACCAGGTCCTCGACCTCGGCCTTGGGCACCCGCTCGTAGGCGTACCCCGACTTCGCGTCGACCAGCAACGAGTCGCCCGGCTTGAGCGTGGCATCCCGCAGCGGGTCGGCCAGCCAGACCACGCGCTCCTCGTCGGCGTGCCCGACGACCAGCGCACGGGAGGGCAACGCGCCCTCCTCGTCGACGGCCAGCAGCTCGCGCAGGGCCGACACCTCGCCGATCCGCTCGAACTCACCGGCCTCGACGATCGTGAGCGCCTCGTTGAGCCGCACCGACTGGCCGCGGCGGAGCTCGTCCACCTCGACCGCCGGCGACGCCGCGACCCGCATCTTGCGGCCCGCGGTGAACACGTCGACCGTGCCGTCCTCGTGGCCGGCCAGGAACACCCCGTAGCCGCTCGGCGGCTGCGCCAGGCGGTCCACTTCCTCACGCAGGGCCAGCAACTGGCTCCGCGCCTCCCGCAACGTCTCGACCAGCTTGGCGTTGCGTTCGGTCAGCTGGCTGACCCGCTCGGACGCCTCGGCCAGCCGCTGCTCGAGCAGCCGTGCGTGCCGTGGCGAGTCGGTCAGCTTCCGGCGCAGCAGCGCTACTTCTTCCTCGAGGAACCGGATCTGGGCCGTCTCCGACGGTTCGTGCCCAGAACCCGGCTCGGGTCCAGCGCCGTGCTCGTCGGCCTCCTCTGGCCGACCACCGGGACGATCGTGCTGCATGTCGGCACCTCCTCCCGTCCACTGTCTTACCCCCACGGTACCGGTGCACACCGACAAAAGAAGCCCATCCACATCTCGGAACGATCGTGTCACCCTGCCGAAACGACACTCCCGGACACGTGTGCCGGAGTAGATTGCGCCATCTCAGCGAGTTGCGGAACCACCTACCCGCTACCGTGCGTCAGTACCAGGACGACGTATCGGTCAGATGTCGTCCACACCAGACTTGGCGGCCCCGTTCGCCGTAATGAAGGAGAAGCATCCGATGTCGCAACCGCCGCAGCAGCCAGGGCCCTGGGGAGGGCAGCCCGGCTACGGCCAGCAGCCGGGACCGGCACAGCAGCCTGGCGGCTATCCGCAGCAGGGCGGTTACCCACAGCAGGGGGGATATCCGCAGCAGCCGGGGGGCTACCCGCAGCAGGGTGGGTTCCCGCAGAGCGGTCCGCAGCCCCAGCAGCCGGGGGGATACGGGCAGCCGGGACAACCGGGACAGTTCGGACAGCAGCCGCAAGGCCCGTACGGCTACGGTCCCGGCCCGCAGAAGAAGAGCCCGATGCCGTGGATCCTGGCCGGTGGCGGCGTCGTGGTCATCGCCGTGGTGGTTGTGTTGATCTTCACACTCGGCGGCGGGGGTGGCGGGGACACCGGCAGCCCGGAGGGCGTCGCGCAGTCGGCGGTCGACGCGGCCAACGACCAGGACTACGAGGCGATCGCCGAGCTGACCTGCGAGGGGACCGAGGCGGACGTCAGCTCGCAGGTCGACCCGGAGACCATGGGCGTTCCGGGGAACGTCACGATCTCCTGGGAGCTCGGCGAGGTCACTCAGGACAGCGACACCGAGGCGACCGCCAACATCACGATGTCCGCGTCCGGGGAGGGCATCCCCGAGGGCATGGGCAACATCCCCGCGTCGCTGAAACTCAGCAACAAGGACGGCGACTGGTGCATCAGTTCGTTCGCCGGTCCGGCCTGACCCGCCCCCTCTGACGACCGAGATCGCCGCCGGACCGGTTCCGGCGGCGATCTCGCGTGGTGGGCGCCATACCCGTGGCTGGAACGAGTCGGCCGCCCGCTCCGTCTAGGCTTGGGACAGCCATTTCGATGAAGGAGTTCGGGGCGCGATGACCTATCCACCACAGCAGCCAGGGCCCTACGGGCAGGATCCCTACGGTCAGCAGCCCCCGCAGTCACCGCCCTACGGCCAGCCGCAGTACGGCGGGCAGCCGTCGCCGCCCTACGGCCAGCCGCAGCAGCCCCAGCCGCCGCAGTACGGCGGGCAGACCGCGTACCAGGGGCTCGGCGGTTACGGCGGCCAGCCACCCGAGCCGCCGAAGAAGAACAACACCGGCATGATCGTCGCGATCGTGCTGATCGCGCTGCTGGTGATCGGCGGTGGTGGCGCCGCGCTGTTCCTGCTGAACAAGGACGACGACAAGCAGACCGCGAGCTCCGGGGACACCACGACCAGCCAGGAGCCGTCCGAGGACGAGGACCCTTCGGGTGGCGAGTCCGAGGGCGCCGAGCCGAGCGAGGACGGCGGCCTGGGCGGGGACGGCTCCGGTGGCGACTCCGGTGGCTCGGGCGACGACTCGGGTGACGCGAGCAACACCCCGGACGACGTGCGCGACGCGTACATGCAGGCCTACGAGGACAAGAGCTTCGGCTCCGTGGTCGCCGACGCGTGCACGGCGTACAAGGACAAGTACGGGACCGACACCTCCAAGCTGGAGCAGCAGCTGGCGCCGTTCGAGATCACCGCGACCGCGAACGGCGAGCCGCAGGTCAACGGCGCGACCGCGCGGGCCAACATCGACCTCGAACTGTCGCAGGGCGGTCAGACGCAGCGGCCGAGCATCTTCATCAGCATCGTCGAGGAGGACGGCGAGTGGCGGTTCTGTGGTGAGGGGCAGGGCTGATCACCGACCGGCCCCTGGTTCGCCGGGCCGCGATGGTCACGCTGCTACTGCTGATCGCCGGGCTGATCGTCAGTGGTATCGGGGTCGGGGTGTACCTGATGGTGCGTCCCGACCCCGACCCGTCTCCGGAGGTCGACGCCCCACCGGTAACTTCCGGCCGGCCCGGGACGACAACCCCTGGGACGACCACCGCACCCGACCCGGGCGAGGGCACCGGTTCCGGGTCGACCGCGGTCGAGACTCCCGAGGAATCGGACCTGCGGTCGGTCGCCGCCGACTACGTTGACGCGGTGAACGCCCGGGACGAGGCCGCGGCGACGGAGCTGACCTGCCAGGGCACGGGCCCCGGCACGCTGTTCCCGGTCGGCGAGGGCCGCGAGGTCACCCTGACCGGGGTCGAGGTGATCGAGGGCTCGGTGGCCAGCGCCACCGTGCGGGTCGGGGACGAGGAGACGGCGTTGTTGATGGAGAACCAGGAGGACGGCTGGTGCGTGGCGATCTGAGGGCCGAGCGATGACCGAACAGACGGGCCGTAGGCGGATGGTCACGATCACCGTCGGCGCGGTGGTCGTGCTGGCGGTCGTCGGCGTGGTCGTGTACCTGCTGACCAGGCCGGACTCCGAGGAGGCCACCGGCCCGGACGTCCCCACCATCTCCAACGAGGCGCCCCCGTCGGACCCGCCACCCGCGCCGTCGGTGTCGAACCCGCCGGCCGGCAAGGCCACCGGCGAGGTCTCCGTCCCCCCGCCGGCCGACGACGAGCAGGCCGCGGCCCGCACGGTCGCCGAGGACGCCATCGACGCCATCAACACCCAGAACCTCGACGCGATGACCGAACTGGCCTGCGACCCGAACGCGGTCGGTCAGGCGGAGGACCTGACCTCGGGCGTCACCGCCACCCTGCGGGAGAACCCCACCATCAACGGCGACGAGGCCAAGGTCCAGCTGGAGCTGGACATCGAGGGCCTGGAGCCGCAGGTCGTCGACCTCACCCTGGAGAAGCGCCAGGACGGCTCCTGGTGCGTACCGTGAGGCCTACCCCTCGCTGACGCCCGCCGCACGCTGAGCGTTCCGGAGCAGCGCTACCTGGAGTCCCGGACGGCCGCGCTCCGACCCTAGCCGCGCTGGGCGCGGCGCTGGAGGCGTGGCGGGGTGACTCCCTCGGCCAGCCGGCGGGTGGTCAGCACGAACGCGGTGTGCGCCACCATCCGGTGCTCCGGGCGCACCGCCAGGCCGACCACGTGCCACGGCCGCATCAGCGTCTCCCACGCCTGCGGCTCCGTCCAGCACTGCTGTTCCCGCAGCGCCTCGGTGACCCGGGACAGCTGGGTGGTCGTGGCGACGTAGACCACGAGCACGCCGCCGGGGATGACGCTGCGCGCCATGACCGGCAGCATCTCCCACGGCGAGAGCATGTCGAGCACCGCGCGGTCCACCTCGCCCTCGTGGGTGGCGAGGTCGGCGAGACGCAGCTCCCAGTTCGGCGGCGACTCCCCGAAGAAGGCGGTCACGTTCCGGTCGGCGTGCTCGGCGTGGTCGGCGCGCACCTCGTAGGAGGTCACCGAGCCCGTCGGTCCGACCGCGCGCAGCAGCGAGCAGGTCAGCGCGCCCGAGCCGGCGCCGGCCTCGAGCACCCGCGCGCCGGGGAAGACGTCGCCCCACATGATGATCTGCCCGGTGTCCTTGGGGTAGATCACCTGGGCGCCGCGCGGCATCGACAGCACGTAGTCGGCGAGCAGCGGCCGCAGCGCCAGGTAGGAGGTGCCGCCGACCGAGGTCACCAGCGAGCCCTCCGGCTGGCCGATCACGTCGTCGTGGGACACCGCGCCGCGGTGGGTGTGGTACTGCCCGCCCGGGGTGAGCACGAGCGTGTAGTGCCTGCCCTTCGGATCGGTGAGCTGCACCCGATCGCCCTCGCGGAACGGACCGCTCGCCCTGACCTCGCCCACACTGCTCCCTTCCCATACGTTCGGGTGATCGTCGCAGACACCCGGCCGGGGCCGAATGGGGGTACCCGCACTACTCTGACGGCCTCGAAGCCGCACGACGCGTGTGCACAGGGGAGACCATGACGTATCCGCCGCAGCAACCGGGCCCGTACGGTCAGCAGGGCCCGTGGGGGCAGCCGCAGGGCCAGCCCCCGTACCACCAGCCGCCGTCGCAGACCCCGCCCTGGCTGGCGAACGGCCCGGAAGGCTTCCCGTCGTTCGAGCCGGAGCCGAAGAAGTCGAAGGCGGGCCTGATCACGACGCTGGTCATCGTCGGCCTCCTGGTACTCGGCGGTGGCGGCTTCGGCCTGTGGATGCTGCTGTCCAAGGAAGAGGACCCCGCGGCCGGCGGCGGCGACGGCGACTCGGACGCCCGCGCGGCGGCCGAGAAGTACGTCCAGGAGCTGGAGAAGACCGTCAACACGGACATCCAGGACATCGACCTGTCCCCCCTGGAGCCCCTGACCTGCGCCGACGACTTCACCCGCATGGAACGCGAGATCGGCGACGCCCAGGCCGCGGGCCAGACCACGCAGCCGGAGAGCATCGAGGTCGCCATGGAGGACTTCCAGTCCACCGAGGACTCCGGTTCCTTCACCCTCACCCAGACCGTGGACGGCGAACCCGGCGAGGACAGGGACATGACCCTCGCCAAGGAGGACGGTGCCTGGAAGGTCTGCGGCCTCTACGGCACCACCCCCACCGAGGGCGAGTCCCCGGACGACAGCACCGACACGAACATCCCCAACCCCATCCCCACCAACTGACCCCGAGTCCCCGTTCCGAAACGTACGACTCGCCCACCCCCGCGCGAGTCCGACAACCCCGGCCCGCGGATCCGACGTGCGCGGTGCGCCAGTCTGTTGTCCGCGGGGCGCCAGTCCGACCGTTCGCGCACGCGGTTCCGACACCTGGAGCGCGCGAGCCCACCGCTCGCGACACGGACGGATCGCCGCGCGCGTTCGTCGTTGGGGTGCGTGAGTGTGGCGTCCGCTGCGCGCGGGTCCGACATTCGCGGTGCGAGTGTGGCCTTCGCAGAGTGCGATCTTGGCGTTCGGAGTCAGCCCGAGCGGCCCGTAAGGCCGGCGCGCAGATCCTCGCGGCGCAGGACGCCCGCCGGACGGCCGTCCTGGTCCACCACCAGGAACTGCCAGGCCGGCGTCTCCGCCACCCGCTCCACGATGTCCTCCCCCGGCTCGGAGTCCAACAGCACCGACTCCGGCCGGATCGGTTCCGCCGCCTGCTCGGCCGGTGCCATCGGCGACCGCTCCGCCAGCCGCTCCGCCGCGTACGGGTCGAGCAGCCCGGCCGCCACCCCGTCCGCCCGCACCAGCACCACACCCCGGCCCGCGGCGGCGATGAGCGCGTCGGCCACCGGGCTCTCCGCCGGCAGCTGCAGGATCGGCCGGGTCAGGTTCGCCAGCGTCAGGCCCTCCGGCCAGGTCCGCCGCTGGTCGGCCGCCAACTCCCCGCGCGCTCCCGACGCCACGAACCACGCCGTCAACGCGCACACCCCGAGCCGCAGCCACCGGTCGGGGCTGTCGGTCACCAGCCCCCACATCGCCCACAGCATCAGCAGCCCGGCCACCAGCCAGCCGCCGACCACCGCCGCCTTCGTCGCCACGCTCCGGTCCCCCACCGCCGCCCACACGCCCGCGCGCAGCATCCGCCCGCCGTCCAGCGGCAGCCCGGGCAGCAGGTTGAACACCGCGACCGCGACGTTCGCCACCGCGCACTCCAGCACGAGCAGCCACACCGGCCCCTCGGCCGGCATCACCAGCAGGACCGCCCCGCACACCGCGGCCAGCACGGCCGACACCGCCGGCCCGGCCGCCGCGATCACCCCTTCGTGCGCCGGCCGCCGAGGCGTCCGGGTGATCTCCGCGAGCCCGCCGAGCAGGAACAGCCGCAGCCGCCGCACCGGAATCCCGAGGTGCAACGCGACCACGCAGTGCCCGAGCTCGTGGGCCAGCACCGACGCGCCGAGCAGCACCGCGAACGCGGCCGCCAGCAGGATCGACACGACCGCCGACGCCTGCGGCAGGAACCGCTCGACCAGCGGCGCGTACAGCACGACCACCGCGACCGAGCCGAGCCACCAGGACGGCGACAGGAGCACGGGCACACCGCGGAACCGGAACAGCAGCAGACCGCCTTCGCGGTCCGCGGTCCATGGCGCGGCGTCGGTCACCTCCACGAGCGTAGGCCCCCTGGTGTGGGAACGCCGTGATGACCGCGCCGCCCGATCGAGGGTCCGACACGGCCGGGCGGCGTTCCGGAACTGTCGGTGCCCTCGCCTAGGGTCGTCCCATGACCGAAACCGCCGCCCCGCCCGCGGAGGCCGAGACCGAGGTACCGCAGCCACGCCGGCCCGCGCTGTCGCCGTCCCGTGCCGGCGACTTCAAGCAGTGCCCGCTGCTGTACCGGTTCCGGGCGGTCGACCGGTTGCCCGAGAGGCCGACGCAGGCGCAGGTGCGCGGCATCGTGGTGCACGCCGTGCTGGAGGAGCTGTTCGGCCTGCCCGCCGCCGAGCGGGTGCCCGACCGGGCGCACACGCTGCTCGCGCCGGTGTGGGCGCGGCTGCGCGAGGAGCGACCGGAGCTCACGGAGCTGTTCGCCGACGGCGCCCCCGACGCGGAGGACGCGTGGCTGGAGACGGCGTCGCGGCTGATCGACGGCTACTTCACCCTGGAGGACCCGCGCCGGCTCGACCCGGAGGCACGCGAGCTGCTGGTGGAGACCGAGCTGAGTTCCGGTGTCCTGCTGCGCGGCTACGTCGACCGGCTCGACGTGGCGCCCACCGGCGAGATCCGCGTGGTCGACTACAAGACCGGCACCGCGCCCCGCGAGATCGGCGAGGCGAAGGCGCTGTTCCAGATGAAGTTCTACGCGCTGGTCCTGTGGCGGCTGCGGGGGGCGGTGCCCAGGCAGCTGCGCCTGATGTACCTGGCCGACCGCCAGTCGCTGACCTACACCCCCGACGAGGCCGAGCTGACCCGGTTCGAGCGCACGCTCGACGCTGTGTGGCAGGCGATCCTGCGCGCGGGCCGCACGGGTGACTTCCGCCCGAACAAGAGCAGACTGTGCGACTGGTGTGCCCACCAGGCGCTGTGCCCGGCGTTCGGCGGGACGCCCCCGGAGTACCCCGGCTGGCCGGAGCCGGACGCTGGTGAGGAGACCCCCCTTGACCGAGCCGACTGACGCCCTCACCGAGGCGTTCTACGAACCGCTGGGCGGCGGACGGTTCGCCTCGACCAAGCACAGCGCGGGCCCGTGGTCGCCGCACACCCAGCACCTCGGTCCGCCGAGCGCGCTGATGATCCGTGCGCTGGAGACGTTGCCGGCGGCCGGCCCCATGTCCTTCGCCCGCCTGACGGTGGAGGTCCTCGGCCCGGTGCCGGTGGCGGACCTGGAGGTGGAGGCCGGCGTCGAACGGCCCGGCCGCTCGGTGGAGCTGCTCGCCGCGGAGCTGCGCGCGGACGGGCGGCTGGTGGCGCGCTGCCGAGCGTGGCGGCACGTCCACACCGACACGTCGACGGTCGGCGGCGATCTCGACGCACCGTTGCCCCCGCCGTCGGCGGGACGGGCGATGTACCGCCCGGAGAGCTGGGGCGCGGGCTACCTGGACGCGATGGAGTGGCGCGCACTGTCCGGCGACCTGGGCACTCCCGGCCCCGCGACCGTATGGGCGCGCCAGAGCGTCGCGCTGGTGGCCGGTGAATCGCCAACGAGCCTGCAGCGACTGATGGTCCTAGCCGACTCGGGCAACGGGGTGTCCAGCCGGATGGACCCGCGCGAGTGGCTGTTCATCAACTCGGAGCTGACCGTGCACCTCTACCGCGACCCGACCGGCGAGTGGATGGCCCTGGACGCCGGCACGGCGATCGGCCCCGCCGGCGTAGGCTCAGCGTTCACCGTCCTACACGACGAGCGGGGTCCGGTGGGCCGAGGCGCCCAGGCCCTGCTGGTCCGCCCACAGCGGTAAAGGCGCCACCTCAGTACGCACTTGCCCACTCCGCAAGACACGCCGCAGCCGCTCCAACAAGGCCTCCCCCAGGAAAAATTTCTCCTGCGCAAGATCTCCCACGCGCACACTCTCTCTCACGCGAGGCTATTCCCGCACAGAACCACAATCACACGCCAGACCACCACCAAGCAAGATCCACGCATAGAACACTGCCTCGCAAAGCCGCCACCAAGAGAAGTATCTCTCAAACAAGGGCAGCGGTGTCGAAGTTTTTCCCCGAACCCAACCTTTCCTGAGCACAAACCTTTCCCGAACGCAAAGATTTCCCCGACGCAAGCTTTCCCGCGCCGCAACGTTCCTCGGACGCACAATCCACCGAGCCTGAGGTTTCCCGACGTAAGCCGTCCCCGGCACACTTCTCAACGATCTCAAGGTTCCGGCGCAAGGTTTGGACGGCCAGGCTCCCTCGACGCAAGGTTCCCAGACACGGGGTCCTCCAACACAAGGTTTCCCCAGGCGATCTCCAACGCAACTTTCTCCGAGCGCAAAGTTTCCTTGGGCGCGAGGTCCTCCGAAAGCAAAGATTTCCACAGACGCGCAGTCCGAGCACGGTTCCCCAGCTGGGCGATCCTCCGGAGAAGGTTCCTCGACGGAGGCTTTCGCCCGTGCACGCCCATCCCTCGTGCAAGCACTCGCCCAAACAAGCACTCACCCTCAAGAACTCGCTTGCTCAAGCACTCTCGTGCGCAAGTTCTTCCTCGCGAAAATTTTCGCACACACAAGCATCCTCCGGATGCAAGCACACGCTTGCACAACTCTGCCCGCGCTGTCGCCGTACAAGTTCGCACGTGCAAGCGCTCCCTCGCGCAAGATCGCCCTCGCGCAAGCTCCCCGTGGCGCAATTTTTCGCTGCACAAGATTGGCCCTGCAAGGCTGCGCGTGGGTATGCGCCACCGAGCGGCGGAGCACCGCGGCATCGTGTGACGTCTGCCGCTGGGTTGCTCTTGGCCTTCAGAGTCGGCAGGAGCGGATGTCGGAGGCCAGCACCGCCTTGGCACCGAGGGCCGCGAGCCGGTCCATGACCAGGTTCGCCTCCTTGCGCGGCACCATCGCGCGCACGGCGACCCACTCCGGGTCGGCGAGCGGCGCCACTGTCGGCGACTCCAGGCCCGGCGTGACGGTGATCGCCTCGTCGAGGAGCGCCTTGGGGCAGTCGTAGTCGAGCATCATGTACTGCTGCGCGAACACGACACCCTGCAGACGCGCGGCCAGCTGGTCCTTGCCCGGCGAACCATCCGCGTCGGTGCCCTGCAGGAGCACGGCCTCGGACTCGCAGATCACGTCACCGAACGCGACCAGGTTGTGCTGCCGCAGCGTCCGCCCGGACCCGACGACGTCGGCGACCGCGTCGGCCACGCCGAGGGCCACCGAGATCTCGACGGCCCCGTCGAGCTGGATGACCTCCGTGCTGATCCCCCGCTTCTCCAGGTCGGCGCGGACCAGCTTCGGGTAGGAGGTGGCGAGCCGCCTGCCGTCCAGATCCGAGACGCTCCAGTCCCGGCCGGCCGGGGCGGCGTACCGGAAGGTCGAGCCACCGAACCCGAGCGCCAGCCGCTCGGTGACCGGCGCGCCCGAGTCCAGCGCGAGGTCGCGCCCGGTGATCCCGAGGTCGAGCTCACCGGAGCCGACGTAGATCGCGATGTCCTTGGGGCGGAGGAAGAAGAACTCGACGTCGTTGGTGGGGTCGAGCACGGTGAGGTCGCGTGAGTCGTGACGCCGGCGGTACCCGGCCTCGGCGAGCATGTCGGCGGCCGGTCCGGCCAGCGCGCCCTTGTTGGGCACGGCAACCCGCAGCATGTGGTGGCTCCAGAGGTCTCAGAGGTGGCGGTAGACGTCGTCGAGGGTGAGGCCGCGGCCGATCATGAGCACCTGCACCCGGTAGAGCAGCTGGGACACTTCCTCCGCCAGCCGCTCGTCGGACTCGTGCTCGGCGGCGATCCACACCTCGCCGGCCTCCTCGAGAACCTTCTTGCCCTGCGCATGCGTCCCCGCGTCCAAGGCGGCAACGGTGCCGGACCCCTCGGGCCGCTGAACAGCCCGCTCACGCAGTTCGGCGAACAACTCGTCGAACGTCTTCACGGCTCCGATCCTTTCATCCCACCCGGTGCTCCTCGCACCCGGATTGCCTCCGTTGTGCTTCACCTGAACGAGTGACGAGGACAAAACCGCAGGTCAGCTAGCCGGACGCCGTGAGATCGATGGACGTGACGGCACGAAACTTCGTGCCGATGCTCGAAGCCGTCGACCAGGGCGAGGAGGTCGTCCTCACCCGGGACGGCGTTCCGGTCGCCCACGTCGTACCGGGGCGGCCGAGCCCGCCCGCCCGGATCGACGAAGTCATGACGCGCGTCCCGGTCGACCCGGGCCGGGCCGACGATCTCGAAGCGACCGTGCGTGAGTCGCGCACCGAGACGGACGAACAGCGCGCGCGGGCCGCCGACCGGATCGCGGGGCGGTGCTGGCGAAGCACCCACTCCCGCCGGAAGCCGTGCACGAGTGGGAACGCGCGATCAAGGAACTACGCGAGTGGCAGGACGGCAAGGAGCGTGAACCGCCCCGCGGCTGATACTCCAGGCCGCGTGATCGTCGGCTGAGTCAGCCCAGCAGCGCGGCGAGGTCGGCGACGGTCAGGCCCTCCAGGGAGTCGCGGAAGGTGCGGCGCTCCCCCGGTTCCACCGGGACCTCGCAGGGGACCACCAGCACCCGGCAGCCCGCCGTCACCGCTGACTCGGTGCCCGTCGGGGAGTCCTCGATGGCGACGGTGGCGGCCGGTTCGACGCCCAGCAGGCGGCACGCCTTCAGGTACGGCTCGGGGTGGGGCTTGTTCAGGCCGTCGACCTCGTCGCCGCAGACCGTGGTGGCGAAGAGGGTGCGGCCGACGGTTTCCAGGGCGAGCTCGGTGAGGTTCCGTTCGGTGGAGGTGACCAGGGCCATCGGGATGCCGGACGCGCGCACGGTCGCCAGGGCGGCCGCCGCTCCCGGTCGCCACGGCAGATCCTGCCGGAAGACCTCGGCCATCCGGCGGTCGACCCACGCGGCGCCGTCCGCCAGCTGTTCGGGGCTCGGGTCGGTGATGCCGACCTCGGCGTAGAGCAGCCGCATGGTGACCAGCACGTTCGTGCCGACCATGGCCTGGCGGGTCGCCGCCGACAACTCACCGCCGAGCTTCTCGGTCAGCTCGTACAGCGGGATGTCCCACAGCTTCTCGGAGTCGAGGAGGGTGCCGTCCAGGTCCCAGAGGGTGGCGGCGGGCAGGCGTTCGGTCATGTCTCCCGAGCGTCGCACACCCGTGCGTCCCGGGGCGAGCGGTGTGACGATCTTCTCCTACAGCGGGGGCACGAAGCCCGGCACCCACCCTGGGCCGTCCGAATCCGGGTCGCCGTCCGGGTCGCCGCAGATCGGGCAGGGCTGCTCGACCATGCCGCCCGGCGCGCGTTCGGCCCAGATCGTGCCGTTGCCGGGCAGGCCCATGGGACGGATGACGCCCTCGTCGTTCCGGAACTGGGTCGTCTGGCGGCAGCCGTGACACACGGTGCGCAACTGCCCGGGGGTGGTGTCGGCCGACATGCCAGCAGCCTACGGTCCCCGCCGGACGGGGCCGGGTCGTAGGCTGGCCCGGTGACCCAGCCGGACCAGCACGCAACCGACCATCCCCCGCTCGTCGACCCCATCCTCATCGCGGCCTTCGAGGGGTGGAACGACGCAGGTGACGCGGCCAGCGCCGCCATCGAGCACCTCCAGCTCACCTGGGAAGCGAGCGCGCTGGCCGAGGTCGACCCGGACGACTACTACGACTTCCAGGTCACCCGGCCGACCGTCCGCCTGGTCGACGGGGTGACCCGGCGGGTCGAGTGGCCGACCACGCGCCTGTTGGTGTGCCGCCCGCCGGGTGCGTCGCGTGACGTGGTGCTCATGCACGGCATCGAGCCGAACATGCGCTGGCGGCGGTTCTGCGCGGAGCTGCTCGAGCACATCGACTCACTGGGGGTGACCACGGTGGTCACGCTCGGTGCGCTGCTCGCCGACACCCCGCACACGCGCCCGGTGCCGGTCACCGGGACCGCCTACGACGCGGCGTCCGCGGCCAAGTACGGGCTGGAACGGTCCCGTTACGAGGGTCCGACCGGCATCGTCGGCGTGTTGCAGGACTCCTGCGTGCAGTCCGGCGTGCCGGCGATCTCGATCTGGGCCGCGGTGCCGCACTACGTGTCCCAGCCGCCGTCGCCGAAGGCCACGCTCGCGTTGCTGCACCGGGTCGAGGAGGTTCTCGACGTCGAGGTGCCGCTCGGTGAGCTGCCGGAGCAGGCGGAGGAGTGGGAGCGGACGGTCACCGAGATGGCCGCCGAGGACGAGGACGTGCGCAACTACGTGCGCGCGCTCGAGGAGCGCGGCGACTCGGAGACCGAGCTGAACGAGACCAGCGGCGACGCGATCGCCGCTGAGTTCGAGCGCTACCTGCGCCGGCGCCGGCCGGGCGGACCGGGCCGGGGCTCGGCCGGACCGTCCTGAGCCTGGATCGCGGCCGGCTCACCCTCGCCGGGGTCCACGCCGGCGGTTTCCTCGGCCCGTTCGGCGGTGGGGTCACCGCGTCCATCCTGCCCGAGCTCGGCGCGGACTTCGGCGTGTCCGCGTCGGCGGCGTCGGCGACGATCACCGCGTACCTGGTGCCGTTCGCGGCGCTGATGCTGTTCTCCGGGACGCTCGGCGCGCGGTGGGGGCTGCGGCGGAGCATCCTCGGCGCGTACGCGGTCTCGGTGGTCGGGTCGGCGTTGTGCGTGGTGGCGGGGTCGTTCGGGTTGTTGCTGGTCGGGCGAGGTGTGCAGGGGGTGGCGAACGCGTTCACCACGCCGCTGCTGCTGGCGACGCTCGCGGCCATCACGCCGCGGGCGCGGCTCGGGCGGGCGCTCGGGGTGTTCGCGGCGATGCAGGCGGCCGGGCAGACCAGCGGACCGCTGGTCGGCGGGCTGGCGGCGGAGGCGACCTGGCGGCTGGCGTTCGTCGGGGTCGCGGTGACCGCGGCGGTGCTGGCGGCGATCGGCCTGCCCGCCGACGCCGACTCGGGCCGGCCGGCCGAGCCGGTGCGACTGCGGTCGGCGTGGACGCCGGCGACGGTGCGGGCGTCGGCGGTGGCGCTGGTCGGGTGGGGGTGTCTGGGTGGGCTGACGTTCCTGGTGGCGTTCCGCGCCGAGGACGGGTTCGGGCTGGGTGCGGGTGAGCGGGGACTGCTGCTGACGGTGTTCGGGGTGGTCGGGATCGTGACGGCCCGGCCGGTGGGGCGGTTGATGGAGC
>DATABL010000114.1:0-9794 GCA_036259595.1 Actinophytocola sp. | reverse complement strand
GGCGTAGAAGATGTCGCCGATTTTCGTCGGGTCGGGGGTGGTGAAGGCCTGGCCGCCGGTGGCGCCGGCGATGGCCTGGAGTTCGGCTTTGTCGATGTCCGGGCCGATGCCGATGCCGATGATCTGGACCGGGCGTCTCGGGTCCTGGAGGGCGCCCAGCTCGGCCAGCAGCTGCTCGCGGCTGATGCCGTTCGCGTCCTCGTTGCGGCCGTCGGTGAGGACCACCACCAGGTTGATTCGGCCGGGTTCGAAGTTCTGGGTCGCCGACCGGTACGCGGCCAGCGCGCTGTCGTACAGGCCCGTCGCGCCGTTCGGGAGGGCCTTGACCTCGCGGAGGCGTTGGATCGCGCCGCTCGCCTGTAGTTCCGACACCGGGCGCACCGGGACCAGCTCGCGGTAGTCGCGGTTCTCGCCGTCCAGGTTGGTGGAGAACAGCCAGATGCCCAGTTTCGTCGTCGGCTTCATCAGACCTATGCCCAGTTCCGCCGCCTGGAGCGTCACGGCCATGCGGTTGCGGCCGGTCCCGGGCACGGGCTCGTTCATCGAGCCGGACACGTCGAGCAGCACCTGGATCCTGGCACTCAGGTTGACGCCGGCCCACTGGTTGAGCACCTGGTCGACCTGCGCCGGCTTCGGCAGCGGGACCGGGGTCATCTTGCGGCCCCTGGTCCTTCGGTCGTTGTCGCGGTCGCGGAGCATCTCGCCGTCTGGGGTGCGGAAACCGGCGTCGGCCAGGACGTCGGCGGCCTGCTGGTCGATCAGCTCCGACAGGAAACGCTCGGCGGCGTCGCGTTCGGCGGGCTTGGTGTCCGGCAGCACCACGTACGGGTAGTCGAGCGCGGGCACCGACGGCTGGGCGTAGACGGCCACCAGCGGGACACCCGAGCCGCGCACGTTGTGGCGGAGGACCGCCAGTTCGGAGGCGGGGAAGCCGTCCAGGGGCTCCTCGCTGCTGGCGACGCCGGGCAGGCGGGTGAACAGGTCGGCGGCCCGCGGCACGGTGTTCGGCGACAGGGCGCGCAGCTCGGCCGTGATGGCCTGGGCGTCGTTGCCGTACAGGTCGCGCACGCCGAACAGCGTCGACACCCCGGCCGGCTCGCGCGCGGGGTCCGGCATGCCGATCGTGAGGTTCTCGGGTGCCTCCGGGCCGAGCACCTGGGCCCAGGTCGGCTCGTCGCGGGGCCAGCCCAGGCGGCTCGCGGCCTCCTCGGTCAGGGCCAGCACCACCGGGGAGCTCGCGATCGACGTGCCGGTCACGGGCACGTTCCACGCGCCCTTCTCCTGCGCGCGCTGCAACCAGATCGTCGACTCCGGGATCCACACGTGCGGGGGCTCGGTGCCGTCGGAGAGCACCAGCGAGTCAGCGGTGACCGACGACTCGCGGGCGGTCACCGCCACTTCGTAGCAGGCGCCCTCGTCCTGCTCGGAAACCCGGTCGGCGATCTGGTCGACCACCGGCGCGACGTCCTCGGCCGCGGTCACCCGGACCGTCGTGGTCGACTCGCAGCTCGTCGCGCCGAGCCGCTCGCTCAGGAAGTCGACGCTAAACCAGCCGAGCAGCGCCAGCACCAGCAGCACGCTCAGCGCGATCACCGGCGACCGGGAGCGCGTGCCACGCGACCTGACCGATGAGTGTCGCCCCATCGTCGTCGCCCTCCAGGGTCGTCCGGTGTGTTCAGGTGTAGAGCGCGTGCACTTCCGTGGCGAAGTCCTTCATGATCACGTTGCGCTTGAGCTTCAGCGACGGGGTCAGGTAGCCGTTCTCCGGGTTGAACTCCGTGTCCAGCACCCGGAACCTGCGTACCGCCTCCGCCTGCGACACCGCCCGGTTGCCCTCGTCGATCGCCTGCTGGATCTCGGCGAGCAGATCGGCGTCCTCGGCCAGGTCGGCCACCGTCGCGCTCTCCGGCTTGCCGGCCGTCGTCTTCCAGTACGTGAAGTAGTCGGGGTCGATGGTGATCAGAGCGGCAACATACTTCTGCCCGTCGCCGACCACAAGAGCCTGCCCCACCAACGGATGCGCGGAGACGCGGTCCTCGATCACCGACGGCGCCACGTTCTTGCCGCCGCTGGTCACCAGGATCTCCTTCTTGCGCCCGGTGATCCGCAGAAAGCCGTCACCGTCGAGGTCGCCGAGGTCACCGGTGGTGAACCAGCCGTCGGCGTCGATGGCCTCCGCGGTCGCCGACTCGTTCTGCCAGTAGCGAGGGAACACGCCGTCGCCGCGCAGGTGGATCTCGCCGTCGTCGGCGACGCGTACGGCGGTGCCGGGCAAGGGCTTTCCCACGGTTCCGGGCTTGAACGCCCCGGGCGCGTTGACCACCGACGCCGCGGTCGACTCGGTGAGGCCGTAGCCCTCGAACACGGTGATGCCGACACCGCGGAAGAAGTGCGTGAGCCGGGTGCCGAGCGCGGCGCCGCCGGAGATCACGTGCTCCACCCGGCCGCCCAGCGCGGCCCGCAGCTTGCTGTAGACGAGCCGGTCGAACAGCGCGTGCTTGAGCCGCAGGCCCAGCCCGGCCCGGCCGGCGGCCTCGCTGTAGGCGATGGCGGTGGCCGCGGCGGCGTCGAAGATCTTGCCCTTGCCGCCGGCGTGCGCCTTCTGCCGCGCGCCGTTGTAGACCTTCTCCAGCACGTACGGCACGGACAGGATGAACGTCGGCCGGAACTCGGCCAGGTTGTCGGTCAGCGTCTTCACGTCGGCCCAGTGGCCGAGCGTGGCGCGGGCCATCACCGCGCCGACCTCGACCATGCGACCGAACACGTGCGCGAGCGGCAGGAACAGCAGCGTCGACGGCTGCACCCCGCCGGTGCCGCCCTTGAACATCGCGGCCAGGTACTCGACCGCGTTGCCCACGGCGGCGAACAGGTTGCGGTGGGTGAGCACGACGCCCTTGGGGCGGCCGGTGGTGCCGGAGGTGTAGATGATCGTGGCCAGGTCGTCGGGCGTGACCGCCCGCCGGCGCTCCTCGACCGCGTCGGCGGACGTGTCCTTCCCGGCGGCGACGAGCGTGCCGACGGCGTCGTCGTCGATGCGCCAGACGTGCCGCAGGTCCGGGAGCCTGCCGCGAACCGCCTCGACCTTCTTCGCCAGCGGCTCGGTCTCGACGACCACGGCGACCGCGCCGGAGTCGGACATGATCCACTCGATCTGCTCCTCGGAGGAGGTCACGTAGATCGGGACCGAGACGGCGCCGGCGGCCCACACGGCGAAGTCGAACAGGGTCCACTCGTAGCAGTTGGCGGACAGGATGCCGACCCGGTCGCCGGGGCCCACGCCAGACGCGACGAGGCCGGCGGCCACGTCGACGACCTCGCCGAGGAACTGCGCCGCGGTGACGTCCCGCCAGGCCCCGTCCACCTTGCGCCGGAACGAGACCGCGTTGGGGGCCTCGTCGGCGTTGGTGAAGACGACGTCGGCCAGCCCGCCACTGCCGGGCACCGTGGCCAGCGGGGGGACGGCGAGTTCGCGCATGATCAGCTCCTCGAGCAAGGGCGGAGGGGCGCCGTCGAAAGTCCTGGCCGTCGTCGCCGACGCCTACCTCACGGTAACTTGCCGCACATCTTGCCCGTGAACCTCGCACAGGGCCAGCCCCGACTACGTGCGAGGGCCCCTCGCCGCACGCGACGAGGGGCCCGGGGACGGTTCTCAGACGGAGAGCTGCCAGCCGTCGAGGGTGCCGGTGTCGGCGCGGTAGACGTCGCGCACGCGGAGGCGCCAGGTGCCGTTCGCGGCCTCGCTGGACGCGTCGACCGTGTACGTCGCGTCGACGTCGTTGGCCGAGTCGCCGCCGTCGGAGCCCTTCAGGCGGTAGGCCGTGCCGTCCGGCGCGACCAGGTCGATCACCAGGTCACCGCGGTAGCTGTGGGTGATGTCGACCGCGACCCGGGTCGACGCCGACGCCGCGCCGTCGCAGCCGGTGATCCCGATCGGGCTGGTGATCGCCGAGCCGGCGTCCGGGATCGACATCCGCGTGGTGCTGGCCTCGGTCGTGCACGTCGGTTCGGGCTCGCCGCCGCCGAGGTTCGCCGCCGCGGCCGCGATCGCGGAAGCGAAGTAGCTGGTCTGCGCGTAGACGCCGGGGTTCTCCGGGCGGGCGCAGCCGTTGCCCCAGCTCACGATGCCGACCTGCACCCACTCGCCGGCGTTGTCGCGGCGGAACATCGGGCCGCCGGAGTCGCCCTGGCAGGTGTCCACACCGCCGTCGTCCCAGTTGCCGGCGCAGATCTCCTCGGCCGCGACCAGCGACGGGTACGCCTGCCGGCACTGGCTGTCGGGGATGAACGGGACCTGGGCCTTGAGCAGGTGGCGCTGTTGCCCGCCGCCCTCGTACGCCGCACCCCAGCCGGCGACGGTGAACGTGCCGCTGTCGTAGGCGGTCGAGCTGGCGACCGGCAGGGTCGGCACGTCGACCGCGCGCTCCAGGCGGACCAGCGCCCAGTCGTCGCCGTTCGGGTAGCCGGGGGAGCGGTAGACGTAGTTCGAGCGGACCCTGATCCGGTTCGGGTCCTGCAGGTCGACCACGCCGAGGGTGGCGGTGATGCTCGAGTCGGGGCCGGTGGAGCCGACGCAGTGAGCCGCGGTCAGCACCAGCTGCTGGGTGTACATGGCACCGCCGCAGCCCATGGACAGCCGCACCATCCACGGGAACTCGCCCTGCGCGGCCCGCACGCCGCCGACGACCTGCGGCTGCACGTCGGTGGGCGGCGGGGCGGCGACGCCCTGCCCGGCGGTCGCGCCGAGCACGGCCGCCGCGGCGACCGCGACGAGCGTCGTGCGCCCGGCGAGGCGGCGAACACTATTCGAAACAGACCGACGGGCCGGCTTTGGCCGAGGCGACTGGCCTTGCCGACGGAGGTCGGCCGGACTTTTGAATTGTGCTCGAAGCAGTCTGGATTTCCAGGTACGCATATCAGTGGTCCTTTCAGAAGGTCAGGGCGATGCGGTCGATGAACCCGGTGTCGGCGCGGTACACGTCGCGCACGCGGAGCCGCCAGGTGCCGTTCGCGGCCTCGGCGGCGGCGTCGACGGTGTAGACCGCGTCGACGTCGTTGGCGGAGTCGCCGCCGTTGGAGCTCTTCAGGCGGTAGGCGGTGCCGTCCGGGGCGACCAGGTCGACCACCAGGTCACCGCGGTAGCTGTGGGTGATGTCGACCTCGACCCGCAGGTCGGCCGGCGCGTTGCCGGCGACGCCGGAGACGCTGACCGGGCTGGTCACCGCGGCGCCCGCGTCCGGGATCGGGACGTCGGTGTCGTTGGCGAACGTCGGCCCCGCCGGCGGCGGCTCGTCGCCGTCGCAGGTCTCGCCGATCACCCGGTACACGCAGTCGGCGTACTCGAGCAGCGCCAGCACGGCCTCCCGGTTGCGCGAGGTCTCCCGGTCGATCACCTCGTCGGGCGGGTAGAAGCCGCCGATGCCGCCGGAGGACGGGTACATCTCGAACGTGTAGCCGAAGATCCGCTGGTCACCCCACAGCCAGTCGTCGATGGATCCGTCGGTGATGTAGAGGTCCGAGGACTGCTGGGGGGTGTAGCCGTTGCTGCTCGCCATCTGCCGGCCGAGGGTGGCGAACGCGTCGCGGTCGCGCGCGGTGAGGCCGGGCGCGGTGTCGGAGTAGGTATAGCCGTAGGGCCAGAGCACCAGCTCGGAGAAGGTGTGGAAGTCGATGGCCGCGGTGATCTGCTGCTCGCCGCCGACCACGCGGGACCGCACGAAGTCCGCCACGACCTCGACCTCGGGCGCGGACTCCGGGCTCGAACCGCGGTAGGTGTCGCTCGACGGGGAGCCGGACGAGCCGCCGCAGCAGCCCCACTCGTGGGCCCAGTTGCGGTTGAGGTCGGTGCCGACGTAGGAGCTGCCGGAGTTCGGCTGCCGGTTCTTGCGCCAGCCCGAGTAGGAGCCGTTGCGGATGTCGTACTCGCCGCCGTCGGGGTTCATGTCCGGCACGATCCAGATCTCCCGGTCGTTCACCAGGTTCGTGATCCGGCTGTCGGTGCCGTAGGAGTCGGTGAACTCGGCGAGCAGGTACAGCGCCATCTCGACGGTCAGGTGTTCGCGGGCGTGCTGGTGGTGGGTGAACAGCACCTCCGGCTCGGCCTCGTCGGTGGCGACGTTGTCGGAGATCTTCACCGCGACGATGTCCCGGCCCTGGTACGAGCTGCCGATGACCCGCCGGCTGACCAGCGACGGGTGGTCGGCGACGGCGTCGTCGATCACCGCGGTCATCTCGGCGTAGTTGTGGTAGCCGGAGTCGGCCGGCGGGAAGTCCCGGGGCGCGGCGCCGGGGGCGGGTGCGGTGGACTTGCGGGCGTCGACGGTGAGGCCGAGGGCCTCGATCCGGCGGACCTCCTCGGGGGTGGCGGTGACGTCGAGGCCGCCGTGGTCGACGGAGTTGATCGCCGCGCCGGTGCGCGCGACCGCGGTGCGCACGTGGACGTCGATCTCACCGGTGACGTAGTACTCGGCGGACGGGCGGTCGGCGGGCGCGGCGGGCTGTTCGGAGACCGCGGTGCCGGTGGTGGACAGGACGAGGGACAGGGCGGCCAGCGCCCCGGCCGCGACGATGGACGGGCGTCTGTGTCTCACGCGTTCCTCCTGCAGGGGACGCCGGGCAGGGCCGGCGCGGAGGTTCTGTATTCAGTTGGCTAATCGATGTTTCCCCGCAGGACGGCGTCGCCACAAGCTCGGCTTCTTCCCAGTTGTCAGTCAGCGCAGGCCGAGCGCGCGCATGACGCGCAGTGACAGCGTCATGGTCTTCGCGTACAGGCCGAAGGGCATCCAGCGCGGCGGGTTCAGCAGCGCCACGCGCTGGGTCGCGACCGTCTGCGACTCGGTGTACCGGAGCAGGCCCTCCGCGCCGTGCCGCCGGCCGAGGCCGGACGCGCCGACGCCGCCCATCGGCGCGTCGGTGCTGCCGTACGCCGCCGCGTAGCCGTCGTTGACGTTGACCGTGCCGACGCGCAGCCGTGCCCCGACCGCCGCCGCGCGGGTCCGGTCCCGGCCGAACACGCTCGCGTTCAGGCCGTACTCGGTCTGGTTCGCCAGCGCCACGGCCTCGTCGTCGGTGGCGAACGGGTACAGCGACACCACCGGCCCGAACGTCTCCGCGGCGTGGCAGCGCATGTCGGGGGTGACGTCGGTGAGCACGGTGGGCTCGTAGAAGTACGGGCCGAGGTCCGGGCGGGCGCGGCCGCCGGCGAGCACCGTCGCGCCCTTCGCGCGGGCGTCGTCGACGTGCTCGGACACGGTCTTGAGGGCGCGCTGGGAGGTCAGCGAGCCCACGTCGGCGCCGTAGTCGTACCCGGCGGCCAGGCGCAGTCGCCCGGTCTCGGCGACGAAGGCCTCGGCGAACGCGTCGAAGATCGAGTCGTGCACGTAGACCCGCTCCAGCGACAGGCACAGCTGCCCGGCGTTGGCGAAGCAGCCGCGCACGGCGGCCCGGGCGGTCGCGGCGATGTCGGCGTCGTCGAGGACGAGCATGGGGTTCTTGCCGCCAAGCTCGAGCGAGCAGCCGACCAGCCGGCGCGCGGCGCGCTCGGCGATCTGGGTGCCGGTGCGGGTGGAGCCGGTGAAGCCGAGGTAGTCGCAGGTGTCGACGACCGCGCCGCCGACCGTGGGGCCGTCGCCGAGCACGATCTGGAGCAGGCCGTCCGGCAGGCCCGCGCGGTACAGCAGGTCGACGCCGAACAGGGGGCTGAGCGCGGTCTGGCGGTCCGGCTTGAGCACGACCGCGTTCCCGGCGACCAGCGCGGGGATCAGGTCGCCGATCGCGAGCGCCCACGGGTAGTTCCAGGGCGCGATGACGCCGACCACGCCCTTGGGTCGGCGAGACTCGGTGGCGGTGACCGCGCCGGGCAGCACGCCGGCACGGCGGCGGGGTGCGAGCAGGCGGGGTGCGGTGCGCAGGTAGTAGCTGGTGACCAGGGCGGGCTCGGCGAACTCCTCGAAGGCGTCGCGGCGGGCCTTGCCGGTCTCGGCCTGGAGCAGGTCGGCGACGGTGTCGCGGTGGCGCAGGAGCAGGCGGTGGAACCGTTCGAAGACGGCGAGCCGGGTGGCGAGCGGGGTGGCGGCCCAGTCCCGCTGCGCGCGGGCGGCGCGGGCGTGGGCGGTGCGCACGTCGGCGGGGGTGGACTCGGGCAGGGTGGCGAGGTCGCCGCCGGTGAACACGGCGGTGGTGGTGTAGGTGGCGCCGGACCCGGCGGTGACGCGAGCGCGGAGGCGGTCGAGCAGCTCGGCGGTGAGCGACGGCGGGCGCATCAGGACTCGCGGTCGGTGGTGGGGGCGCTGGCGGCGGCGCGGGCCTCGTAGTCGGCGCGGGCACCGGGCTCGGGGGCGTGCAGGATCTGGTCGCCCTTGAGGGTGCGCACGATCCACTCGGCGGCGGCGCGGGGGAGCAGCCGGGTGACGCGGTTCATGGCGTTCAGCGACGCGGGTACGTAGACCTCGAACCGCGGCCGGCGCAGCGCCCCGACGATGGCGGTGGCGACGTCGTCGGCCTCGACCGACTTGAAGAACCGCGCCTCCGGCAGCCCGGCGGCGAGCTCGGTGCGCACCACGGCCGGCAGCACCACGGTGAGCTCGATCCCGCTGCCGCGCAGCTCCCCCCGCACGGCCTCGGACAGGCCGACGACCCCGTGCTTGGTGGCGCAGTACGTCGCCCCGCCCGGGAACCCGGCCTTCCCGGCGGCGGAGGCGATGTTCACGATGTGCCCGGTCCCGCGCGGCCGCATCCGCTTGATCGCCTCCCGCGTGCCGTGGATGACGGCGTGCAGGTTGATCTCCAGCTGCCGCACCGTCGACCGGTCCGACTCGTCCTCGAACGCCCCCAGCGACATGATCCCCGCGTTGTTGACGAGCACGTCGATGGGCCCCAATCGCCCCTCGACCTCCTCGAGGAACTTCGTGAACCCCGCCAGATCGGTGACGTCCAGCGGAAACGCGGTGGCCCCGAGCCGCCCCGCCGTCTCCTCCGCGACGGCCAGGTCGAGATCCCCGATGGCCACCGAAGCCCCGTGCCGCACCAACGCTTGCGCGGTCGCGGCCCCGATCCCCCGCCCCCCTCCGGTGATGACGACGACCTTCCCGGCGAGCGAACGGGGCTGAGCCATCACGGGCCTCCCAGCGTCGGCAACATACATGCCAGCAGGAATGTAAACCGAGCATTCCAGTCCCGCGAGCCGGGTGCAAGGGGTCAGGCGCGGGGGAGGAGTTCGGTGGTGAGGCGGTCGGCGTCGCGGTCGTGGATGTCGGTGCTGCCGGACAGGTGCGGGCTGGGGTGGCGGTGGTGGTTGCGCTCCAGGGCGTAGATGAGGAGGGCGAGGACGGCGGCGGTGACGAGGAGTTCCATGGCGTTAAGTTTGCGCTCGGCTTGATTCTGCCACTAGCGGCAGGACTGACCTTGTGCGTCGATATCCTGCCAACGTAGGCTCGGGGCATGCTGGAGACCGTGGCCGCGGTGGTGATCGACGACCTCGCGCCGTTCGAGTTCGGGGTGCTCTGCGAGGTGTTCGGCATCGACCGCACCGAGGAGGGCGTGCCGCGCGTCGACTTCCTCGTCTGCGGGGAGGAGCCCGGGGTTCCCCTGCGCACCAGCGTCGGGGCGCTGCTCACGCCGGAGCACGGGCTCGACGCCGTCGCGCGCGCCGACCTCGTCGCGGTGCCCGCCGCCGCGCTGCGGGACGCGGACCAGTACCCGGTCGCCGTGCTCGAGGTCCTGCGCGCGGCCGTCGCGCGCGGCGCCACCGTGCTGTCGGTGTGCAGCGGCTCGTTCGTCCTCGGCGCCGCCGGCCTGCT